>JADGQU010000048.1 GCA_017881545.1 Gemmatimonadaceae bacterium | reverse complement strand
CGGGGCCTTTTTCTATGCTCTCTATCGGTTGGTATCCTGCTGCAGCCCCGCCATGGCCTTGAACCGATGTGGAGGACAACATGCGCCTGAGCGACTGTCACAACTTTCATGATTTCCGCAAGCTGGCCAAACGACGACTGCCCGGTCCGATCTTCGATTACATCGACGGAGCCGCCGACGACGAGGTGACCTATCGTCAGAATACGGCGAGCTTCGAGCGCTGTGACCTGGTGCCCAACGTGCTGCGCGGCGTGGAAACCGTCGATATGTCGGTTACGGTCATGGGTCAGAAGCTCGCCATGCCGTTCTATTGTTCTCCCACCGCGCTGCAACGCCTGTTTCACCATAGGGGAGAGCGCGCCGTTGCCGCCGCGGCGGCGAAGTACGGCACGATGTTCGGCGTATCCTCGCTTGGCACGGTTAGTATTGAGGAACTGCGCAAGGCGCACGATACGCCGCAGGTCTATCAATTCTATTATCACCGGGATCGCGGTCTCAACCGCGACATGATGCAACGGGCGAAGGAAGCCGGGGTCGAGGTGATGATGCTGACGGTGGACAGCATCACGGGCGGCAACCGCGAGCGCGACCTGCGCACCGGCTTTTCCATTCCGTTCAGGCTGACGCCTGCCGGGATGTTCCAGTTCGCGATCAAGCCCATGTGGGGCATCAACTACGTCACGCATGAGAGCTTCAAATTGCCTCAGCTCGACCAGCACGTCGACATGAGCGGCGGGGCCGTTTCGATCGGCAAGTATTTTACCGAAATGCTGGACCCGACCATGAACTGGGACGATGTGGCCGAAATGGTCCAGCTATGGAACGGGCAATTCTGCCTGAAGGGGATCATGTCGGTAGCAGATGCCAGGCGCGCCGTTCAAATCGGTTGCACCGGCATCGTCCTGTCCAACCATGGCGGCCGGCAGCTCGATGGTTCACGCGCCGCGTTCGATCAGCTGGCGGAAATCGTGGATGCCGTGGGGGATCGCATCGATGTGATCATGGACGGCGGAATTCACCGCGGAACCCACGTATTGAAGGCGCTGTCGCTTGGCGCCAAGGCCGTTGGCGTTGGACGGCTTTATCTTTATCCTCTCGCGGCGGCCGGCCAGGCCGGCGTTGAGCGGGCTCTTGGCCTGATGCGAGCAGAGATCGAGCGGGGAATGAAGCTGATGGGATGCAGTTCGATCGATCAGCTTTCACGCGAAAATCTGCGGTTCAGATAATTGCCCTTTTGTCCCCACCACGCTGCAAGCGACGAGAACTCGCCATGACCTACACCCCTCCTCCGCGCGATCCCCGGGCGCCGCCGGTCCGCATCAACCTGTTGTCTGACACCCAGACCCGCCCGACGCCTGACATGCGCGAGGCGATCGCGCGGGCCGAGGTCGGCGACGAGCAGATCGGCGGCGATCCGACCGTCAATCTGCTGTGCGAGCGCGTGGCCGACCTGCTCGGCAAGCAGGCCGCGGTGTTCATGCCTTCCGGCACCATGTGCAACGTCGCGGCGACTCTGGTGCACTGCCGGCCCGGCGACGAGATCCTGGCGCACGAGACCGCGCATATCATCGCCCGCGAAGGCGGCGCGCATGCCGCGCTGGGCGGATTCCAGATCACGCCGCTGCCGGGCGACGATGGACAATTCTCGCCCGACACGCTTCGCAAGGCGCTCCACCCGCGCTCCCGCTACCAGCCGCCGCAGACGGTCGTCAGTGTCGAGCAGACCGCCAATATCGGCGGCGGCACGATCTGGAAGAAAGCCGCGCTCGATGAAGTCGTGAAAATCGCGAAGGCGAACGGGCTTGCCACCCACATGGACGGCGCGCGGCTGTTGAACTCCGCCGTCGCGACCGGGATCGCCGCGCGCGACATGGCGCTGGGGTGGGATTCGGCCTGGATCGATTTCTCAAAAGGGCTGGGCGCACCGGTCGGCGCCGCGATCGCGGGCTCCCGCGATTTCATCGACGAGGTCTGGCGCTGGAAACAAAGGCTTGGCGGCTCGATGCGCCAGGCCGGCATTTGCGCCGCGGCTTGCGTTTACGCGCTCGACCATCATGTCGACCGGCTGGCGGAGGATCACGCCAATGCGCGGGCGCTGGCGCGGGGGTTGGCGCAAATCGCCGGCGTGGAAGTGCAGCAGCCCGAAACCAACCTGGTGTTCTTCAAGCCTGACGGCGCGGGCGTCAGCGGAAACGACATGGTGAAGGCCCTGGGTCAGCGCGGCGTTCTGCTCGCCATGATGGACGGCCGGATCAGGGCCTGCACCCATCTCGATGTCACCGCCGACATGATCGAGGAGACGGTCGGGCTGGTGCGGGAGATTGTGCGGGGGGCGTAGAAAGGCGATCAACGATCAGCCGGCCTCCGCGCCGCGATCAAATTCCAGCGATGGAAAAATTTTATCTTCTCGCCGTCGAGCGCCAGTCCGATTCCCGCCGACACCCCGGCGCTGGCCAGCGCCCGCACCACCGCGCGCAGCGGCGGGACGCGCGAGGCGTCGTTGACGATGCCCATCCATTCCTCGAACTCGCGCGGCTTGTCCCAGGTGGTCAGCGACTCGATGGTAAAGCCCGCGCCCGTCACCAGCGCTGACAGCTCGGAAGCCGGCAACATCCGCACATGGGAGGGATCGCGCAGGATTTCGATGGCGTTCTGCAATTGCGCCTCGGCCGGTATTTCCGAGGAAATCACGTCGGCAATGACAAAATGGCCCCCTCGCCGCAGCACGCGAAAAATCTCCGACATCACGCGGCGGCTTTCGACAGTGCTGGACAACGAAGGCGTCAAAGTCTCGGACGACGCGCTGTCAATGATCGCGCGCGCCGCCGATGGGTCCATGCGCGACGCTCTGAGCCTCACCGACCAGGTGATATCGATCGGCGACGGGGCGGTGACCGCAGAGCGAGTTCGTGAGGCTCTGGGTCTGGTGCCGGAGGACGAGTTCCTGGCGATCGTCGACATCATCGCCGGCCACCGCGCCGGAGAGGTCTTCGCTGCTGTCAACAAGCTGGCCGATGCGGGCGTCGACTTCGGGGTGTTTCTCGCTGGCTTCGCCGATATCCTGCGCGCTCAGCTCACCGTCGTCCTGAATGGGAAAGCCGAGGGGGTCTCGGCGACGGCGGCGGCGGCTCTCAAGGAGCGACGGGATCTTTTCACCGCCGGCGATCTGCTCCGCATGCTGAGCGCGGTCAACGCGCTCGAGCCCACCTTCAGGAAGAGCTCGCAGCAACAGCTCCTGATCGAGATGCTGCTGGTTCGGATGGCGCTTCTCGATCGCACCGTCGCGCTCGAGGATCTGCTCAAAGGCCTCGGCGGAGAATCGACGCCGGCAGCGCGCGGATCCGCATTTAGTCCGCACTCCGAAGCTGGTCCGCAGTCCGCAGTTAGTACGCAGTCCGAAGTCCGCGGCGCAGGGAGACCGGAGGCATCGAGTGGCGCGGTGCGTACGCAGCCGGCCCCGGCGTCGGTCGCGCGAACCGCGCAGCGGCCCGCGACCAGGCCCGGTTATCCGCCACAGATTGATGCGCCAAATGCGCTTCCGCCAACTGTGGCGCCGAAGCCGCCCGCTCCTTCCGCGAACGAGGGCCAGCTCCGCGAAATGAAGCGAGCGATGGAGACCACGGCACAGGATTCGAATCGCAGCCGCATGACCCCGGAAGCCCTGAAGGAGGAGCGCATCGGCATGCTCCGCCAGAAGGATCCGGCGCTTGGCACGGCCATCGACGAGCTTGATCTCGAGCTCCTCGATTAACTTCTCATCCCGAATTCACTAGTCATGGCAGACTTTTCGAAAATCTTCGAGCAGGCGCAGCAGATGCAGGCGCGCATGCAGCAGATGCAGGCCGAGCTCGAGAAGCAGACAGTCACGGCATCCGCCGGCGGCGGCATGGTGACGGTCGAGGCCGATGGCAAGGGAACCATCACCAAGGTCAAGATCGATCCCAGTGTCGCCGATCCGAAGGACCTCGAGATGCTCGAGGATCTCGTTCTCGTCGCCGTCAACGAAGCGCAGAAAAAGGCGGCCGAGTTGGCCAAGGGAGAAATGGGCAAGCTCACTGGCGGCCTCAATCTCCCGTTCAAGCTGCCTTTCTAGCGTGGGAGCCATAGACGATCTGGCCACAGAGCTGTCGAAACTGCCCGGGATCGGGCGGAAGACGGCCCTTCGGCTCACCTATCACCTCCTGAAGCAGACTCCCGAGCAGTCCAAGCGACTTGCCTCGGCTCTGACGACGCTGGCTGAGAAGGTCCGGCCGTGCCCGCAATGCTTCAACCTGACAGAGGAAGACCTCTGCTCCATCTGCCGTGACGCCCGCAGGGATACGGGAGTCATCTGCGCAGTAGAGGAAGCATCTGATATCGGGGCAATCGAGCGGTCAGGCGAATTCCGGGGTGTGTACCACGTCCTGGGAGGTCGCCTGTCCCCATTGGATGGCATCGGCCCCGAGGATCTCACCATACCGCAGCTGGAGACGAGAGTGTCTGCTGGAGTCGTCCGCGAAGTGATAATTGCCACCAACCCGAGCATCGAGGGTGAAACCACCGCGCTGTACGTACAGCGCAAGCTGGCGCGTTATCCCCTCACGGTCTCCAGAATTGCGCGGGGACTTCCGGTCGGGGGCGATCTCGAATATGCGGATGGCGTAACCATTGCCCAGGCGTTGACTGCCAGGAGGGCAATGACATGAGCAAGCAGCGAACGAGTTTCGTGGCAGTCGGGTTTCTGGGCGGAATGGCCGCCGGGACCTTCATTTGGAGTCGCCTGCAGCGTCACTACCGCCGCAATCTGTTTTCCCGCCACACGCTCCGCCGCGTCGCCGCGCTCGGCTATCTTCGCGCCAGGCCATCGGTCAACACGGCTCAGCTGCTGCGCGAATACGTTGCCTGGGAGCCGCGTCCGATCCTCCGCGAGCGCGGAGTGAGGATGTTGAAGCGGCTCGAGTCGACGCTGTGAACGGGGGACAATGACCGCCGGCGCGGCCAACTGGTCGTTCACACAGGACGACTTCACCTCGATCACAGAATCGTTGGGGCGCTTTCTGCGCGAGACCAAGTCGCTGTGCGCGCTCCTGGTCGACCGTTCCGGACAACTCGTAACGACAGTCGGGGAGGCCCGAGGGCTGGACACGACTGCATTCGCGACGCTCACGGCCGCCGACTACAGCGCCAACGACCAGCTGGCGAAGCTCGTTGGCGAAAATGACTTCTCGAGCCTATTTCATCAGGGCGAGAAGGAGTCCATTTACGTCGCCGACATCGCGCGGCGGCTACTGCTGGTAATAATCTTCGATTCGCGCACGACTGTCGGGCTCGTCCGTCTGAGGATGAAGGATGAGATCGAGGAGTTGACGTTGTTGGTCGATCGTGTATTCTCACGCGGTCGCAATAGCGCCGCGTCCGGCGGGCATCTGCTCGAAGGCGCGGACGACGAAATCGACAAACTCTTCAACTGGTGAGGAAGAGCTAGACGTGTCGATGATCAACTACGCTTCGCGCGAGATCAATTGTAAGATCGTTTACTATGGTCCCGGGCTTGGCGGCAAAACCACGAATCTCGAGCACATCTACGGCAAGGTTAAGCCGGAGACGAGGGGCAAGCTCATATCTCTGGCGACAGAGACCGAGCGCACCCTTTTCTTCGATTTCCTGCCTGTCGATCTTGGAACGATCCGCGGGTTCAAGACGCGGTTTCATCTTTACACCGTGCCTGGCCAGGTCTATTACAACGCCAGCCGCAAGCTCATTCTCAAGAACGTGGACGGTATCGTGTTCGTGGGCGACTCCCAGGCGGAGCGCATAGAGGCGAACCTCGAGTCGATGCAGAATCTCTACGACAACATGTCCGAATACGGGTACGATCTGACGCAGATGCCGTTCGTGATTCAGTACAACAAGCGCGATCTGGCGAATGCGGCTCCCATCGAGGAGCTGCAGGCCGCTCTCAATCCGGGCTGGGAAGTGGAAGACGCGACCAAGCATCGGGTGCAGCCCGACCCGTATCACGCCGGGCAGAACCTCGTCGAGCAGCTTCCCGGCGGCGAATGGGTGGAGAGGGCGCCATATTTCGAGGGCATAGCCGTAAACGGCGACGGCGTGTTCGACACGCTCAAGGCCGTGAGCAAGCTGGTATTGAAGGCGCTCGCCTAGCGGGGACTTAGGGGCTTCGTGTGAACCTCCCGAACACGATCACAGTCGGCCGAATACTCGCCGCGCCATTCATCGCAGCACTGCCGTTCATAGCCTCGCCCGGCGCGAGACTCGTCGCGTTCCTTCTCTACGTCGCGGCTGCGGTGACCGATTACCTCGACGGAAAGCTGGCGCGCACGCGGAATCTCATCACAGACCTCGGGCGGCTGCTCGATCCGCTCGCCGACAAGCTGCTCCTTTTCGCGACGCTGGTTCCGATGTTCGTTCTGATGGCGCCTTCCAGCGACGCGCTCGTTCCAACGCGTGCTGAAAGCATCGACGCCGCCCGGATGCAGTTCATCACTCCTTTTGGCGACGTAGGCTTGCCATGGTGGATTGTCGCCATCGTGATCGGACGCGAGATCTTCATGACCATCTTCCGCCAGGTCGCCGCGCGCCGCGGTGTCGTCATCTCGGCGATCGGTCCAGCGAAATGGAAGACCGGATTCCAATCCGTCTGGGTCGGCTCGGCCTACTTCTGGTTCTTTGCGGCGACGCTCGCCAGAACCGAGGGTTGGACCAGTGCTGCCTGGCATGTCTTTGCCAACTTCAACGGAATCGTCGGCACGGTCACCATGGTCGTGTCAGTGTTCCTCACACTCTACTCCCTGATTCTCTATCTCAGGCGGTACGCCGGGGTATTCGGCTTTTGAGCGCGACGCAGGTCGAGCTGATCACCATCGGTGACGAGCTCCTCCTGGGCTTCACGATAGATACGAACGCTGCGCACATCTCCCGCACGCTGGCGGCCGCCGGCGTCGAGGTAGTTCGCCGCACCACGGTGGGCGACGAGCCGGAGAAGATTGCGAGCGCTGTGCGCGAGGCTCTCGACAGAACCGGCGCCGTGATCACGACCGGTGGACTGGGACCGACGAGCGACGATCTCACGAAGCCGGCGATCGCGAAAATCTTCGGCCGCGAGATGAAGCTGGATGAAGGGATCGCGAGCGCGCTCGAGCAGCGCTGGAGAGCGCGGTTTCCCAACAGCAACTATCCCGCGACCAACCGCGCGCAAGCCGAGATTCCCGAGGGGGCGCGGATTCTCACCAACCGTCACGGTTCGGCGCCCGGAATCTGGCTCGAGGACGACAAGGCACGCTGGGTGGCGATGATTCCCGGCGTTCCGCGTGAAATGCGCGGAATGCTGGCCGAGGAAGTTCTGCCGGCCATCAAATCGCGCGCAGCAGGTGATGAGACCGTAGTGCTCTCCGGGACTTTGCGCACTACCGGGATCGCGGAATCGGCAATCGCGGAGCTGCTCGGACCCAATTTTCTGGGTGAGCCCGGCACCGACCTGGGCTCGCTGCCCCTCGCCTTCCTGCCGGGAGTTGCGGGCGTCGACCTTCGCGTCACGGCGAAGGGACTCCCCCGAGCCCGGGCGGAAAAGCTGATAAAGGAAGCAATTCTGAAACTGAGGAGCAGGGTATCGGCGTACACTTATGGAGAGGACGACGCCGATCTCGCGGCAATCGTGATCGAGAGGCTTCGCTCTCTGGGGCTCAAGCTCGCCGTCGCCGAGAGCTGCACCGGCGGAATGCTCGGGGAGAGGATTACCAGCATTCCCGGGTCGAGCGACGTTTTTCAGGGCGGCGTGATCGCCTACCACAACGATGTAAAGGTCAGCGAGCTGGGGGTTAGCGCCGGGGACATCGCGCGCCACGGAGCGGTGAGTGAGCAGGTGGCGCTCCAGATGGCGTCGGGAGTTCGCGACAGATTGGGTGCCGATGTCGGGGTTTCGGTGACAGGGATTGCCGGGCCAGGCGGTGGCACGCCTGACAAGCCTGTCGGACTTGTCTGGATCAGCGTAAACGGATCCAAGACGAAGGCACGGCGCTTCCATGTCGGTGGAGATCGCGCGGAGATCAGGCAGCGCGCTGCCCAGGCCGCTCTGGAGATGGTGCGGCGCTCGCTCTCAAACGATTAACTTTAGGCAAATGAAACACTCGAAAAAGAAAGGCGGAGACACGCCGCTTCCGGAGCAGGATGCGACGGGTTCGGCTGACGCCTACGCGCCCGGGGGCTCTTCTAGCCAGGGTGACGGCCAGGGCGGCGCCCAAGGTGACGGGGCGGGCGGCGATCCACCATTCAGTGGCTCGTCCGACTCCGCCGACGACACGCGCGCCGCAGCCGGCGCCGCCGAGGCCGGCTTGGTAGGGTCTGATGCCGTGAGCGAGCGCGACAGGTACCTGAGACTCGCGGCCGAATACGACAATTACCGAAAGCGTTCCGCGAAAGAGCGCCAGGACGCGGGCTCGCGCGCCCAAGCCGATCTCGTTCGACAGCTGGTCGAAGCGCTCGATGACGTGGCGCGCTTCGCTCACATCGACCCCGCCACGACCGATGCCGGAACCGTCGTGCAAGGCGTGGACATGGTGGAGAAGAAGCTGCTGAAGGCGCTCGGCAACGCGGGTCTCGAGGTGATCAATCCCGTCGGCGAGACGTTCGATCCCGCGCTGCACGAAGCAGTCGCAACGGAGCCCACATCAGCGCGAGAAGACGATCACGTCGTGTCGCGCGTGTATCAACCAGGATACGTCTTCAAATCCCAGCTTCTTCGGCCCGCACGTGTAGTCGTCAAGCAGTGGAACGGCTGACCGCGCTCCCGCGCTGACCGCACATGCCACCGACGAAGGATTTCTACTCCGTACTCGGCGTAGGCTCGGGCGCCTCCCAGGACGAGATCAAGAAGGCGTATCGCAAGCTCGCCAAGAAGAACCATCCCGACGCGAACGCGAGCGATCCGAAGTCAGCCGAGCGCTTCAAGGAGATCTCGGAGGCGAATAACGTCCTTGGTGATCCCGAAAAGCGGAAGCAGTACGACGAGATGCGCCGGCTCGGTGCTTTCGACGGCGGGTTCGGAGGCTTTGGCGGCGGCAGGTCATCGCGCAGCGGTGGCTCGTACGGGGCCGGCGATGGCGCGCAAAGCATCAACTTTCAGGATTTCGACATCGGTGGCCTGGGCGGTCTCGGCGATCTCTTCAGCTCGATGTTCGGCGGTGGAGAGACGCGTCAGAGCACGCGCCAACGCGGGCCCGAGAAGGGACAGACAGTCGAGGCGACGCTCGACATTCCATTCCGCACCGCCGCGCGCGGCGGAAAAGTGCCGATCGAGCTCGAAGTAAGCGAAGAGTGCGGCACGTGTCACGGCACCGGTGCGGCGCCCGGCGCCTCGCTCAAGATCTGCCCGGAATGCAACGGCCGAGGAGTTATCTCGTTCGGACAGGGCGGGTTCGCCGTGAACCGTCCATGTCCGGTGTGCCTCGGCCGCGGACAGATTCCGACGGAGCCGTGCCCGACGTGTCATGGGTCGGGAGAAGTGCGCGTCAAGCGGAAGGTGCTGATAAACGTCCCCGCTGGAGTTGACACCGGCTCCAAGATCAGGCTCAAGGGACAAGGCGGTAAGGGTCCTCAGAACGGACCGCCGGGTGACCTCATCATCACCTTCAACGTTCTCCCTGACAAGTTCTATCGGCGCGACGGACTCGACGTGATCGCGACGGTGCCGCTCAACATCGCTCAGGCGATACTGGGAACGAAGATCAGCGTGCGGACGCTCGCCGGGAAAAAGGTGGCGATCAAGATTCCGCCCGGGACTCCGTCGGGGAAGCGGTTCCGGGTGCGCGGCCAGGGAATTCAGAAAGGGGACAAGAAGGGCGATCTCATCGTCGAGGTGTCAATCCAGGTCCCCGAGAAGCTCTCGGAAGAACAGGAGCGGATGATGAAGGAATTCGCCGAATCGGGCGGGATGAAGTACTGACCAGTTGGCATCCCGCGTAACCTTGTGTTGATTCTATTCTCATGAGAATCGGAATTCTGGGAACCGGAGTGGTGGGCAAGACCCTGGGCACCAAGCTCGCGAAGCTGGGTCACCACGTGCACATGGGGTCGCGCGCAGCGGGTGGAGCTACGGCGAAGGCCTGGGCCAGGGAAGCCGGGGGCAAGTCGTTGGAGGGCACTTTCGCCGACGCCGCCGCGCATGGCGAGATGGTGTTCAACTGCACGTCGGGGATGGCGTCGCTCGAGGCGCTCAAGGCGGCCGGCGCAAACAATCTTCAGGGAAAAATTCTCGTCGACGTCGCCAACCCGCTGGATTTCTCGAAGGGAATGCCACCGACTCTCTCCGTTTGCAACACCGACTCCCTGGGCGAGCAGATTCAGCGCGCATTCCCTACGGCGAAGGTGGTCAAGTCCCTCAACACCGTGACCGTCGGAGTGATGGTCGAGCCATCGCTGATTCCGGGTGTGCACACGATGTTCGTCTCGGGCAATGACCACCAGGCGAAGGCAGCGGTGATAGATCTCCTCAAAACAGGATTCGGGTGGAAGGAGGTCATTGACCTCGGAGACATCACCGGCGCGCGCGCCCAGGAGATGTATCTCCCTTTGTGGCTGCGGCTATTCACGAAGTTCAAAAGCCCGAACGTAAATATTCACGTCGCGTTCTGACCGCTGCGACTCGGTAGTTAGCAGTTGCAGCTCTTACAAGCGTCGAACCCAGATATTCCTGTATCGCACGGGATTCCCATGATCCTGAAGATGCAGCGGCTCGGCGCTCGAGTGCGCGATGTATAGTGCCGGCCGGTCATTGTAAGTGAGGCCATAGATCTCGACGTTGTTCTGAATCAGAACGCCGTTGTGCAGCACCGTGACGCGCGCCCGGTCGATCACCTTTCCCTGATCGTCGAACCTCGGGGCGTGGAACACGATGTCGTACGTCTGCCACTCTCCCGGTTTGCGCGATGCATTCACAAGCGGCGCATGCTGCTTGTAAACCGAGCCGGCTTGCCCGTGAAAGTACGTTTTGTTGTCGTAGGAGTCGAGCACCTGGACCTCGTACCTGTCCATCAGAAAGACACCGCTGTTGCCGCGCTCCTGTCCCTCGCCTTTGACCACCGCCGGCGTCGCCCACTCGATGTGAAGCTGGATGTCGCCGAATTTGTCGCTGGTGGTGATGTCACCGGTCCCCGGCGCGACTTCGACGTAGCCGTCTCTCACGTTCCACTTGGCGGCGCCTCCATCCTTGCCTCGCCAATGCGAAAGATCTCTTCCGTCGAACAGGACGATCGCGTCCGATGGTGGATCCGCACTGGTCCTGCCCGGTGTGACGATCGCCGGCTCTGTCTTCGGAGCCGGGAAGGGGCCCGGCTCCTGCGCCCGT
>JADGQU010000266.1 GCA_017881545.1 Gemmatimonadaceae bacterium | reverse complement strand
GCCGAAGGTGAAGACCAGCGCCACCGCAATCACGAGCTCGGCGAGCATCTCGAGAAAATTCGTCAGCGGCGTCGAACTCTCCAGCGGGTGCGCCGAGTTGGCATTGAAGAAGCCCCCGCCGTTGGTGCCGAGATGTTTGATTGCGACCTGCGAGGCGACCGGGCCGACCGCGATCACCTGTTCCTTCTGCGTCGCTTTTTCCGTCACCGGGTTGCCCTTGTCGTCCTTGAGCGGCTGGCCGGCGGCATCGAGCTTCGGATTGTCGTACTCCACCGATTCCACCAGGGGCACGGTCTGATACGCCGAGAACGTCTGCACCACTCCCTGGGATACGAGCACCAGGGCGAGCACGAATGAAATCGGCAGCAGAATGTAAAGCGTGCCACGGGTCAGGTCCACCCAGAAGTTGCCGATCGTCTGCATGCTCTGGCGCGCGAAAGCGCGAATCAGTGCGATCACCACCGCCATGCCCATCGCGGCGGAGACGAAGTTCTGCACCGTGAGCGCGAGCATCTGCGTCAGATAGCTCATGGTCGATTCGCCGCCGTAGCCCTGCCAGTTGGTATTGGTGTTGAAGCTCACCGAGGTATTGAACGACGAGTCGGGCGACACCGCGGCCATGCCGGCGGGATTGAGCGGCAGGTAGTTCTGCAGCCGCTGCAGGGCGTAGGCCAGCAGCATGCCCAACAGGCTGAACCACAGCGTGGCCAGCGCGTACTGGGTCCAATGCATCTCTTTCTCGGGATCGACGCCGCAGAGCCGGTAGATCAGACGCTCGAACGGAGCGCCGATGCGGTTCAGGAATGCAGGTTCGCCTTCATAGATGCGTGCCATGTACGCGCCGAGCGGCTTCGCCAGCGCGAGCACGGCGACGAGATAGAACGCAATTTGCAGATAGCCGTTGGCAGTCATCAGAATTTCTCCGGAAACAGCAAAGCGATGATCAGATAGACGAAAATCGCGAGGGCAAGGACCCCGCTCAGAACGTAGAGCCAGCTCATTGCGGCCTCCTCAGATTTTCAAAGGCATAGACAAGCGCCACGCTCAGCGCGAAAAACGCCACCGTCAGTCCGAGATATAAGAGATCGTCCATGTTCACCCCCTGCAAAATCAACCGATTGCCCAATTTATGCCGAAGCCGCCGGGCGCTTGTGATATTTGTCAAATATACGGCGCGCCACAGCCACTCAAAATCCAGTACGAACTATAGGCAGTGCTTTGTAAAAAAGGCGTAAAGAATGGCGCGGCCGGCGTAAACCGCGCGTATACGTCTGCCGCCGTTCACGTCAAAAGAACGAGCATGAATATCACGAGCACGCCGACATAGACGAAGCCAATGATTGTGTTGGTGCTGCTGCTGTCTTTCGCGTTGCTGCCCCGGCCCTGCGTTTCCGTATCATCGAGCATGCGGCGGTCTTGCCAGCCGAAAATCGTCCAGTCGTCCTCGTCGAAGTGCCGCATGTCACGGGTGTTGCGTGAAATGAGCTGATCCATGTTGGAACTCCTTACCCACCGGTCCGCCGATCCCGCGCCCGCGGGATCGGCGAGGCCTGTAACGTTCACATGCGCAGCATAGGAAATCCGGCATAAAAACGGGGTAAAGATTGGCGGAACCAGCGTATGGATTGCGTAAAGAGCAGATCAGGTCATTGCCAGAGGGACGACGCCGCGCCGCGTGTTGCTCGTGCAGAAGCCGCTAGACGCGCTTACGCTTCCAGACGCTGAGGAGCACACCGAGCTTGTCGCGGCTGCGGAGCCGCTCGTCGGACATGGCATCGAGGAAGTCGGACAGCCCCTTCGACTTGGCGACGATGTAGAGGATGAAGGCGAGCGAGGGGATGAGAGCCAGCACAAAGTAGGCGATCTTGGTCGGCAGCGGATTGTCCGCTGCGGCGATCAGGTTCATGCCGAAGTAACCGGTGGCGATGTTCACCACCAATCCGAGGACCGTAACCACGGTCAGCCTTACCACTGTCTCGGCCTGGCGGCGCACCTGGTCGCTGTCCAGGTAATGGGTCATGTCCTGGATTTCCGCTCTGGCCTCCTCGTACAACGCGTCGGTCTTCAAGTGGTGCGACCACAGCGTGAACAGATCCTGCGCCTGCGCCTGGTCGGATACCGTGTGGAACCAGTAGCGGTGCGTGAAGCGCAGGAAGATCTCCATCGTCTGGCGGATGCTGCGCTTGAACACCCGGATCGTTTCGGGCTGGCGGATGTCGAGCCGGCTGATCGCGACCACGAGCCGATCGGAGAGCATGAGCAGCGATGCCTTGTGGAAATGGGCGATCAGGCCGAGCAGGAAGAACTGGTGGCGGAACTGACCGAGGATGCCGGACTCGGCGTCGGTGAAAAATGGTTCGCCGGCGCTGCCGACCACGGTGAACGCGTGGCCGTTGCAGATGAAGCGCGTATTCATCCAGTCGTGCGGGAGGGTCTGGTCCCAGTAGCGGTCGTAGCAGTAGCGGTACTCGAAGTCCTGCAGGAAGCGCCCGGAGTAGGGCAGCGTCTCCGAGTCCCCCGGCCGCGTGACCATCCCCAGCCGCACCCAGTCGCCTCGCGTCAGGCGCGTTACGTCGTCCAACGCAAGGTAGCTCATCAGCGGCATACGCTGGTACTCGATCTCCCGATAGTGGACCGCTCCCGGCTGGTCCGAGTGATACAGCACCAGGGGCCAGAGCAGGTACTCCCAGTGGTATGCGACGCAGGGTACGCGATGCTGGCACACGAACGACAGGTACCTCTCGCGCCTCTCGTAGTCCGACACCGCAAGGACCCGGCCCTCGCGGGAGATCCACTCGACCCGCTCGGCGCAATGTCCGCCCCGGCCGCTCGGCTCCCAGTGCGTCGGGTAGGCGCGGCCGAACCGGTACATCGTGTCGAGCGCCCGCGAGAGCGTGATGTCCTTCGCGAAGATCTCGATCGCGAGAATGGCGACGTCGATGTCGTAGAAGAAATACAGGTCGACGTGGGCCACGCCGAACAGCATCGGCTCGGGGTCCCCGGGAAAGGTGATGCGCGCCTGCGCGACGTCCGTGCGCCGGAATACGCGGATCGGAGAGTGCCCGTAACCGCCCACATCGCCCTCGCCGTACAGGAACCGCTGGACGTAAGGCAGGAAGGTTACGAACTCCCGGTAGTGACGCTCGCTGAACTGCGTGGCATCGGCGGTGAACTCGTCGGCGACTTCCTTCCACACCGAGTCGATGCCGGCCCGCTCCAGTAGCTCCCAGTGCTTCTGAATCTGGGCGCCTTCCTGGCGCGGCATCAGTTGCACCGGCCACAGTACGATCTGCCGGAAATCCTTTACCAGAGGCGGACCCTGCGTGTCCGTGTCTTCGGCTGCGGACCCGAGGCCGGGATGGGGCTGTTCTGGCACGGTCACTCCTTTGCCTATGCGGCCAGGACCCAGTTTTGCATTGTAATAGCCGATCCGGCCGCAGATGGGGACTACTCAGGGAGCATCGACGTCAATCGTGTTCAATATCTTTCCCGACGTCCCGTCACACAGGACGAGCCACCCCTTTCCGTTGCGCTGCTTAATCTGGACTTCGATTCGGACCGCTTTCGCGCCATACAGCACCTCCGTGCGTTCGACCTTCCCGGGGTGTAGCGCAAGCGCCTCCTTGCGGCATATTTCTGCGGCGGTTTCGATAGGCGAGTGAAACGGTCCGGTCGCGCCAGCCGGTTGCGTGACAGCCAGCAGTGCGAATGCGAACCATGTTCCGACGCGCGCGGCGCGTTCGAGTCGATTCGACATTGTCCGATTGCGCCCTCAGAACGTCTAGAATTTGTAAATTGCTTGTAACCCGACGGACCGCTGATTGTTACTTGCGGTGACACCGTTGGAGTCGATAAATGCGGACACATTGGACCGGTCTCCGCGAAGCTCGCCACGCAACTCGAGATTTTTGATCGGTGCATACCCGACGGTCAGCGTTGCTTCCTTCCATTTCTGCGCGACCCCCGTGCGGTAGCCGTCGGCGTCGTCGAAATACTCGCCACGCAAGGAGACCCGCCATTGGTCATTGATCTGATAATTGGCATAGCCGGCCAAGCCCTGCCATTTGGCATTGCTGCCACCGTTGACGGCGTTCGCCTGTGTGGCGTAGTCGTAGTTAAGGATGAGCGTCAGCTTGTCCGTGGCGTTGAACGTCGCAATGATATCGAAAAGATTTCTCGTTCCTTCCGGGCCCGTGTTCACCAGCCCGCCTACGCGTTCTTTGCCAAAATAACCTTGGGCCGCAAGGCTGAGCTCCTTCACGGGCGCATATGCAACACCGAGCTCGACTGTTT
>JADGQU010000047.1 GCA_017881545.1 Gemmatimonadaceae bacterium | reverse complement strand
CGTTCAGATGACGATCGAGCTGATTACGCCGATCGCAATGGACGAGGGCCTTCGCTTCGCCATCAGAGAGGGCGGCCGCACCGTCGGTGCAGGCGTCGTTACGAAGATTCTCAAGTAGGAACAAGCAATGGCCCGCGAAAAAATCATTCTCGCTTGCGAGGTCTGTAAGAATCGCAACTACTTCACCGACAAGAACAAGCGCCTGCACCCCGAGCGCGTCGAGTGGAAGAAGTACTGCCCCCGCTGCAACGCGCATAAGCTGCACAAGGAAACGAAATAATGACGCGTGAAACCGTTCCGCGTGGGGGTATGAGGTAATGGCCGTTGAGGTAGTTGAGCACAGGAGCTTTCCTGGCCGCGTGGCGCTGTTCTATCACGAGGTGCAGGACGAGATGCGCAAGGTCACCTGGCCCGACCGCGCTCAGCTCAAGGACACGACGATCAAGATCATCATCTTCGTGCTCTTCCTCGGCGCCGTCATCGGCGCGATCGACCTGGTGCTCCAGCTCATTCTCGTTCAGGGCATTCCATCTCTATTCTCGAGACGATGATCGTGACAACCGCTGACCACCGCTGGTACGCGATCCAGACGACCTCTGGACATGAGAACAAGGTTCGCTCGCTGATTCAGCGCCGGATCGACGCCGACCCGCGCCCGGCCGAGGAGAGGGCGATCCGTCAGGCGCTCGTTCCGACCCAGGAAGCTGTCGAGATCAAGAACGGCAAGAAGGTCAACGTCGAGCGGAAGATCTACCCCGGCTATGTTCTGGTCGAGATGGTGATGGACCAGGAGACGTCGCACGCGGTCAACGGCATCCAGGGCGTGATCAAGTTCGTCGGCCACGAGCGGCTGCCGCAGCCCCTCCGCCCCGAAGAGGTCAACCGCCTCCTTGGAGTAGCGGACGACTCGGTGCCGGAAGAGGTGAAGGAGGAGATCCCGTTCCTGGTCGGCCAGGCTGTGGCGATCACGGAAGGCCCGTTTACGGACTTCAACGGTACGGTCGAGGAAATCCTGTCCGACAAAGGCAAGGTCAGGGTGTCGGTTTCACTGTTCGGCCGCCCAACCAGCGTGGAGTTGGATTATTTGCAGTTGAAGGGCTACTAAATCGGCCGCGAACCGTTTAATTTTACAGGCTGTACCGGAACGGCCCACCCAACTGAACCGGGAACGAACAAAACTGAACGACGCGGGTCCAAGATCTCCGCGCTAAATGAACTGAAGATCTGAAGTCACAGCGGCGCTACTCCCGCCGCAGGTGATGGCCCTTGCGCGGGGCGGCCGATGAGGCGAGGAGCGCACAGTCGGATACCACTACGACTCTAATCACACCGTGGGAGTCGGACGCGAGCCAATACACTTTGGCCCCGCGACTAGAGAATTCTGAGGAGTATCATGGCAAAAAAGGCAGTTGGCTTCGTCAAGCTGCAGATCCCTGCAGGCAAGGCGAACCCGGCGCCCCCCGTGGGAACCGCTCTCGGCCCGCAGGGAATCAACATCATGGCCTTCTGCAAAGAGTTCAACGCTCGGACGCAGGGCCAGGATACGATTCTCCCGGTCGAGATCACGATCTTCGCGGACAAATCCTTCACCTTCATCACCAAGACGCCGCCCGCGGCCGTCCTGCTGAAGAAGGAAGCGGGAGTTGAAAAGGGCTCCGGCACCCCGAACCGCATCAAGGTCGGTTCCGTCACCAAGGCGCAGGTCAGAAAAATCGCGGAGATCAAGCTCCCCGACCTGAATTGCGATACCATCGAGTCGGCAATGTCAATGGTCGCCGGCGCCGCCCGCTCCATGGGCATCGAGGTGAAGGACTGATGAAGACACACAGCAAGAAGTACAAAGTCGCCGCCGAGAAGCGAGACCCCGAGACGCGGTATGCGCCCCGGCAGGCGATAGACCTTGTCAAGTCCGTAGCCTTCGCAAAGTTCGATGAGACCGTGGAAATAGCGGTCCGCCTGGGCGTCGATCCCAAGCACGCCGATCAGGCGGTGCGCGGAACCGTCGTCCTCCCCGCCGGCACCGGAAAGACGGTGCGCGTGCTCGTCATCGCCGATGGCGACAAGGCGAGAGAGGCAGAGGCGGCCGGCGCCGATTTTGTCGGCACCGAGTACATCGCGAAGATCAAGGAAAACTGGTTGGACTTCGACGTCCTGATCGCGACGCCCGACAAGATGGGTCAGCTCGGCGCGCTCGGACGGATTCTCGGTCCGCGTGGACTGATGCCGAACCCGAAGGCCGGCACTGTGACGTTCGATGTCACGCGCGCCGTCAAGGAGACGAAGGCAGGCAAGATCGAGTACCGAGTCGACAAGGCGGGAAACGTCCACGCCGCGATCGGCAAGGTTTCGTTCGCGCCGGAAGCGCTTGAAACGAATTTCACGGCGTTCATGGATCAGATCGTCCGCTCGAAGCCGTCAACGTCCAAGGGCGTCTACATCCGCAACGTCGCCATATCGAGCTCAATGGGGCCCGGCGTCAACATCGACATCACCCCCTATCGCACCACCGGTACCGAGCGATGAAAAGAGCAGAAAAAGAACAGCTCGTGACCGAGCTCAGGGACAAGCTGAAGAGCGCGCAATCGCTCTACTATACTGATTTCACCGGACTCAACGTGAAGCGGATGACCGAGCTTCGCCGCCGGCTCAAGAGAGTCGGCATCGATTACGTCGTCATCAAGAACACGCTGGCTCTGCGTGCCGTAAACGAGAGCGGTCTCGTCGGCGAAAAGCTCAAGGGTCCCACCGGCCTCGTGGTCGGGAAGGATCCGGTTGCCGCCGCGAGGGTGCTCGCCGAATTCGCGAAGGAGTTCGAGGACAGGCCCGCCATGAAGGGTGGGATGCTCCAGGGCAAGGCGATTAACAATGCGCAGCTCAAGCGCATGGCATCGCTTCCGTCGCGCGAGCAAATGCTGGCTGATCTCGCCGCCAGCATGCAGTCACCGATGGCCGCCTTCGTCGGCGCGCTCAACGGGCTTCTTTACATGTTTGCAGGCGCGCTCGACGCGCTCAAGTCACAGCGCGAAGGCGCCTAATTTTTTCCGGGAGAACAACAACAATGGCAAACGCAACAATGGGCAAGGACGAGATCCTCGAAGCGATCGGCAACATGTCGGTTCTCGATCTGTCCGAGCTCGTCGAAGCTTTCAAAACGAAGTTCAACGTCACGATCTCAGCGGCGCCGGTCGGTGCGGCTCCGGCAGCTGGTGGCGCCGGTGCTGGCGCGGCCGCGGTAGCCGAAGAGCAGACCGAGTTCGCGGTCACGCTCAAGGAAGCCGGAGCCAAGAAGATCCAGGTCATCAAGGTCGTGCGCGAGCTGACCGGCCTGGGACTCAAGGAAGCGAAGGATCTCGTTGACAGCGCGCCGAGCGTCGTGAAAGCGGGTGTGACGAAGGATGAGGCAGCAGCCATGAAAGCCAAGCTCGAAGAGCAGGGTGCGTCCGTCGAAGTGAAGTAACACCGCTGGGTCGACGGAGAGGGCTCACCCTCTCCGTGCGGCCCGCGCCGTTACTCTCACTTCGACAGACATGACCCAGTACTCGCTCCCTCGCACCACAAAAAAGGAAACTTTGAAGTCGCTCCGCTCCGGATCCGCGAAAATTTCGCGGCAGACGGGGGCGGGGCTATTTGCGCCTGTAGGTGATTCATGCCTGAACTGATGAAGCAGATCTCTTTTGCCAAGCTCGACCAGGGGATGGAAATGCCCCATCTCCTCGACATCCAGACCCGCGCCTTCGAGTCGCTGCTCCAGCTCGACGCGGCCTCGCAGAACCGCGAGGACATCGGACTCGAGCGCGTCTTCAAGGACCTGTTCCCGATTGCCGACGTACACGAGAACTTCTCGCTCGAGTACAAGAGTTATTCTCTTGGCGAGCCCAAGTATTCCGTGGCCGAGTGCATCGAGCGCGACATGACGTACTCCGCGCCCTTGAAGGCCACACTCCAACTCATCGTCTTCGAGACGACCGAAGCGGGCAAGCGGCCCAAGAACATCATCGAGAAGGAAGTCTATCTCGGTGAGCTTCCGCTCCTCACCCCACTCGGCACCTTCGTAATCAACGGCGCCGAGCGCGTGATCGTGAGCCAGCTGCACCGCTCGCCGGGCGTCGTCTTCGAGGAGTCCACCCACCCGAACGGCCAGCGCCTCATCTCGGCGCGCATCATCCCGTTCCGCGGCTCGTGGGTCGAATTCACCGTCGACATCCACGACGTCGTATACGTGCACATCGACAAGAAAAAGAAGTTCCCGGCCACCGCGTTGCTGCGTGCCTTCGGATACGGCACCAACTCGCAGATTCTCCGTCTGTTCTTCGCCGTGCGCGAGCTCGACCTCGTCAAGAAGCGCGAGTCGAGAGTCGACCAGCGTGAAGTCCTGGGCGCGATCATCGCCGAGGACATCACTCTCGCCGGCACAGCCCACAACCCCGAAGCGCCCAAGCTCAAGACCAAGAAAGCACGTCTCGCCCTCGAGCGCGAAGAGTCCGAGCTCATCGTCAAGGAAGGCGATGAGCTGACTGAAGAGGTCTTCAACCGCCTCCGCCGTCTCGGCATCGACAAGGTCAAGGTGTTCGCGTCTTACACGACGATCGATCTCCGCGACGAAATCGACGCCATCGAGCGCGGCGAGCGCCCATCGCGTCGCCTCACCGCCGTCGACGCTGTCAATGCCGAGACCGGCGAAGTGATCGCCGAAGTCGGCGACTCGCTCACGGACACGCTCATTCGCAAGCTGCGGAAGAACGAGATCAACAAGGTGCAGGTCTTCGTGACATCGGGCCGCGCCGAGTCGATGCTGATCAAGAACACGCTGGCAAAGGATCCGACGCACACGGACGAAGAGGCTCTCAAGCAGATCTACTCGCTGCTTCGCCCGGGCGATGCCCCGAACCGCGAGACGGCCCGTCAGGCGCTCGAGAGATTGTTCTTCTCTCCGAAGCGCTACGACCTCGGCCGCGTCGGACGCTACAAGATCAACCAGCGCCTGATGACGAACCGTCCCGCCAGCGAGACGGTTCTCACCAAGGAAGATTTCGTCGCCATCATCCGCTACCTCGTCGAGCTCCACGAGGGACGCGGCTACACGGACGACATCGATCACCTCGGCAACCGCCGCATTCGTTCCGTTGGCGAGCTCATCGCCAACCAGTTCTCGGTCGGTCTCTCCCGCATGGCGCGCCTGGTCAAGGAGCGCATGTCGATCAACACCGATCCGGAAAAGATCTCGCTCGACGACCTCGTCAACGCCCGCACGGTTTCCGCCGTGATCCAGGCGTTCTTCGGATCGTCGCAGCTGTCGCAGTTCATGGATCAGACGAACCCGCTCGCCGAGCTGACGCACAAGCGTCGTCTCTCGGCCCTGGGACCTGGCGGACTCACTCGTGAGCGCGCCGGCTTCGAGGTGCGCGACGTCCACTACTCGCAGTACGGCCGCATGTGCCCGATCGAGACCCCTGAAGGTCCGAACATCGGACTCATCACGTCGCTCGCGTGCTACGCACAGGTGAATGACCTGGGCTTTGTGGAGACGCCGTATCGCGTCGTGAAGAACGGCAAGGTCACCGCCGATATCGAATGGCTGGATGCCAACCGCGAAGAGGATGTCGTGATCGCGCAGGCGAACGCTCGCCTGAACGAGGACGGCACGTTCGTCGACGAGCTGGTGCTCTGCCGTCAGCGCGGTGACGTTCCGCTCACTCAGCCGGAGCGCATCGATTATATGGATGTCGCTCCCGAGCAGCTCGTATCAATCGCCGCCGCGCTCATTCCGTTCCTCGAGCACGACGACGCCAACCGCGCGCTGATGGGATCGAACATGCAGCGGCAGGCCGTGCCTCTTCTCAATCCGCAGACTCCGCTCGTCGGAACCGGACTCGAGGAGAAGGTCGCCCGCGACTCGGGCGCGGTGGTAATCGCGCGCCGCGCCGGAACCATCACCAGCGTCACCGCCGACGAGATCATCGTCGACACCGGCGCTTCTGAGCGTGGCAGGAAGGACAGCGATCGTCCGCTCGCCAGACTCACGCAGCACGACCGCTATCGCCTCAAGAAATACTGGCGCACCAACCAGGACACCGCCTTGAACCAGCGTCCGATCGTCAGGGCCGGACAGAAGGTGAAGGCCGGCGAAGTTCTGGCTGATGGCGCCTCAACCGAAATGGGACAGCTCGCACTCGGAGCCAACGTCACCGTGGCGTTCATGCCGTGGTACGGACACAACTTCGAAGACGCGATCGTGCTGTCCGAGCGACTGGTGAAGGACGACATCTATTCGTCGATCCACATCCAGGAACTGGAGCTGCATGTCCGCGATACCAAGCGCGGCCAGGAAGAAATCACTCGCGAGATTCCGAACGTCGCCGAAGAGGCGCTGACCGATCTCGACGAGCGCGGCATCGTCCGCATCGGCGCGCACGTGAAGCCGGGCGACATTCTCGTCGGCAAGATCACGCCGAAGGGCGAGACGGAGCTTTCTCCCGAAGAGAAGCTCCTCACCGCGATCTTCGGCGAGAAGGCGAAGGACGTGAAGGATTCGTCCCTCAAGGTTCCGCCGGGAATGGAAGGCGTGGTAATCGATGTGAAGATCTTCTCGCGCATCGAAGACCAGGTCGTCGAGAAGGATCGCGGCGAGAGAATCGGCGAGATCAGGAGACTCGAGGGCGAGGAGAAGATCCGCGTCAACGAAGTCCGCGACGCCGAGCTCAGTGATCTGCTCGAAGGTCAGGCGGTCTCGCTCGCGCTCAAGTCCGGTACGGTCGAGGAAGCGATTCCTTCCGGCACCAAGCTGACGGCGCAGATGCTCAAGGATCTTAAAATTTCCAGTCTGGATCTCAAGACGTTCCGCGTCGAAGACAAGAAGATGAACGAGCGCATCCGCACCATCATCGACCTGGCCAACGAAGAGAAGGCCAAGCTCGAGGAGAAGGCGGAGGAGAGAATCGACCGCGTGCTGCAGCCGGATGAGCTGCCGCCGGGCGTGATTCAGCTCGTGAAGGTCTACATGGCCGAGAAGAGAAAGATCTCGGTCGGCGACAAGATGGCCGGACGCCACGGCAACAAGGGTATCGTTGCCCGCATCGTTCCCGAGGAGGACATGCCTTTCCTCCCCGACGGACGTCCGGTCGACATCGTTCTCAACCCGCTCGGCGTGCCGAGCCGTATGAACGTCGGACAGATTCTCGAGACCCACCTCGGGTGGGCGGCGCGTCTGCTCGGCTTCTACGCCAAGACACCGGTGTTCCAGGGCGCGAACGAGCGCGAGATCGGCCTGCTGCTCAAGCTGGCCGCGGTCGCGTGGGTTCGTGATGCGCTCGACTTGAAGGTCGAAGGCGTGACGATTTCCGACGAGGAGATCCGCGGCATCATCGTTGACGTCAAGGGATTCGGCAGCGAAGACCGTGTGAAGCTGCTCGCCGATGCGACGATCGACTCGCTCGGCGCGCGCGGCGTTTCACCGCAGACGCGCGATGTCTATAACCGTATCCGCGACTTCATAACGGCGGCCGCTCGCGAGCTGGCTGAGCGCGACACCTCCGAGGTCAACAATCAGATCGCGTTCCACACGACCGCGGCGGGCGATGAGGAGTACGAGCCCGCAGCACGTGCGCAATACAAGACCGCGGCGGGCCAGATCGAGAAGAAGCGCAATACCGATCCCGCGTCGGTGCTTGCAAGTCAGGAGCTGCGCGCACTCGCGGTGGCGCTTGGCCCCAAGAAGTCAGATGTAGAAGTCGATGCGGCAGCAATGGAGCTGATGCGTCTGGCGGGAATTTCCGCTGGTGGAAAGGTGAGGCTGCGCGACGGCCGCACCGGCGAGACCTTCGCCAACCCCGTGACGGTCGGCGAGATCTACATACTCAAGCTGTCGCACCTGGTGGACGACAAAATTCACGCGCGAAGCATCGGACCCTACTCTCTCGTCACGCAGCAGCCGCTCGCCGGAAAGGCGCAGTTCGGCGGCCAGCGTTTTGGAGAGATGGAAGTGTGGGCACTCGAGGCCTACGGCGCCGCACATACGCTGCAGGAGATTCTCACCGTCAAGTCGGACGATGTGAACGGACGCAGCAGAGTTTACGAGGCGATCGTGAAGGGACAAAACCTTCCCGAGCCCGGTATTCCGGAATCCTTCAACGTGCTCGTTCAGGAATTGAAGGCGCTCGGAATCCACGTCAGCATGGGAGCGAATGCGACCAGCGGTTACGGCCTCGGCAACGCCGGCTCCAGAAACGGTAACGGGAGCGAGGACTAACAATGATTGATTTTCGTAGCACCCGCGAGACGCGGGCGTCTTCATTCGACTACATCCAGGTCCGCATCGCTTCCCCGGAAGAGATGCGCGGACCCAAGGATTCCAAGGAGCGGGAGCGGCTGGAGATGGCCGGCCTTCGCACCTGGTGGTCGTGGGGCGAGGTTCTCAAGCCCGAGACGATCAACTACCGCTCATTCAAGCCCGAGAAGGACGGGCTGTTCTGCGAGCGCATCTTCGGTCCCGTCAAGGACTGGGAATGCCACTGCGGAAAGTACAAGCGCATCCGTTATCGTGGTGTGATCTGCGATCGCTGCGGCGTCGAAGTCACCCTGAGCCGCGTCCGTCGCGAGCGCATGGGTCACATCGAGCTCGCCGTCCCCGTCGCCCACATCTGGTTCTTCAAGACACTGCCCAGCCCCATGGGGAATCTTGTCGACCTGACGCTGCGTGACCTCGAGAAGGTCATCTACTATTCGAATTACGTCATCATCGAGCCGGGCAAGCAGGAAGTCCAGGCGAACGAGCTGGTCGACGAAGACACGTTCCTTAACCTGAAGCAGAAGGCGAAGGACGAGGGCGACAACGCATTCCTCGCCGACATCGGCGCGCCCGCTGTCCGCGAGCTGCTGAAGAGAATCGACGTCGACAAGGTCGCGGCCGAGTTGCGTGCCGGTCTGGTTGACGAAGGCTCGCAGCATCGCAAGAAGCAGATGCTCAAGCGCCTCAAGGTCGTCGATGCGTTCCGCAACTCCGGCGATTCAGGCCAGGAGCGCAACAAGGCCGAGTGGCTGATCATGGACGTGATCCCGGTAATTCCGCCGGATCTGCGTCCGCTCGTTCCGCTCGACGGCGGCCGCTTCGCCACATCGGATCTGAACGATCTCTACCGCCGCGTCATCAATCGCAACAACCGGTTGATGAAGCTGATCTCGCACCGCGCGCCTGAAGTCATTCTCCGCAACGAAAAGAGAATGCTCCAGGAAGCGGTCGATGCTTTGTTCGACAACGGCCGCCGGTCCAAGGCGATTCGTGGTCGCGGCAAGCGTCCGCTCAAGTCGCTGTCCGACATGCTCAAGGGCAAACAGGGCCGGTTCCGTCAGAACCTGCTCGGCAAGCGCGTCGACTACTCGGGCCGCTCGGTCATCGTCGTCGGTCCCGAGCTGAAACTGCACCAGTGCGGTTTGCCGAAGGCGATGGCGCTGGAGCTGTTCAAGCCGTTCATCATTCACAAGCTCGTCGAGAAGGGAATCGCCGAGACGGTGAAGCGCGCCAAGAAGATCGTCGAAAAGGAGTCTCCTGAAGTCTATGAGATTCTCGAGGAGATCATTCGCGATCACCCGGTGCTGCTCAACCGCGCGCCGACCCTTCACAGACTCGGAATCCAGGCTTTCGAGCCGGTGCTCGTCGAAGGCAAGGCCATTCGTATTCACCCGCTCGTCTGCGCCGCGTTCAACGCCGACTTCGACGGTGACCAGATGGCCGTGCACGTTCCGCTTTCGTTCGAGGCCCAGCTCGAGTGCCGTCTGCTCATGCTGTCGTCGAACAACATCCTCAAGCCGTCCGACGGACGTCCAGTCGCCGAGCCCAGCCAGGACATCGTGCTTGGGTGCTACTTCGCTACGAAGGCGCCGCCGGGCTTCGATACATTCACCGCCAAGAACGGAAAGACCGGGAAGTCGTACACCAGTGTCGCCGAGGTGGAGGTCGCGCTGTCGCAAGACCGCGTGTCGTTCCACACGCCTGTCCGTTTCTTTGTTCAGGACGTCGATGGTCAGCGTTGGGTCGACACCACGGTTGGCCGCGTGTTGTTCAACGCGATCATCCCGCCCGAGATTCCGTTCCAGAACCGGGACATGAAGAAGAAGGCGCTAGGTGAGTTGGTATTCGAGAGCTATCGCAAGAGCGGACTGACGGGAACGGTTCCGTTCCTCGACCGCCTGAAGGAGTTCGGGTTCCGCTACGCCACGCGCGGCGGAATCTCGATTGGAATCGAAGACCTCCACATCCCCGCCGAGAAGGAGACACTTCTCGCCGAGGCGGAGGAGCGCGTCAACAGATTCCAGAAGGCGTATCAGACCGGCAACATCACGAACGGTGAGCGTTACAACAAGGTGATCGATACCTGGACGCACGCCAACAATGACGTCGCCGACGCGATGGTGCGCGCGATGCGCGAGTCGAACGACGGATTCAATCCGGTGTTCATGATGTTCGACTCCGGATCACGTGGATCGCGCGATCAGATCCGTCAGCTCGCCGGTATGCGCGGACTGATGGCGAAGCCGCAGAAAAAGCTCACGGGAGGCATCGGCGAGATCATCGAAAGCCCGATCAAGTCGAACTTCCGCGAAGGATTGTCCGTGCTCGAGTACTTCATCTCGACCCACGGCGCACGTAAGGGTCTGGCCGACACCGCGCTGAAAACGGCGGACGCCGGTTATCTCACCCGCCGCCTCGTCGACGTCGCGCAGGATGTGACGATCACGGAAGAGGATTGCGGAACCATCCTCGGCCTCGAAGTCGGAGCGCTGAAGGAAGGCGAGGACATCATCGAGCCGCTGTCCGAGCGCATTGTCGGCACGGTCGCAGCGGAAGACATCTATGATGTTCACGAGATCGACGAGTCCGGGCAGCGAACCCTGCTGGTCGAGGCTGGTCAGCTCATCGACGAGGACATGGCTCACGGTATCGAGGAGTCAGGTCTCGAGACGGTGAAGATTCGCAGCGTCCTCACTTGTGAGGCGAAGCGTGGTCTCTGCCAGATGTGCTACGGCCGCAACCTCGCGACCATGGGAATGGTCGACAAGGGCGAAGCGGTTGGAATCATCGCCGCGCAGTCGATCGGTGAGCCGGGAACTCAGCTTACGCTCCGCACCTTCCACATCGGTGGAACCGCGGCACGCATCGCCGAGCAGACTGCCCGCAAGTCGAAGGTCGCCGGCAAGATCGAGTTTGGCGACCGGCTCGTGGTCGTCACCAACGCCGAGGGAAACAAGATCGTCACCTCGTACGAGGGTGAGCTCACGATCAAGAGCTCCGCTGAGCGCCACGCCAGTGTCGGCGCGCGCCTCCAGGTACCGCTGGGCGCGACGCTGATGGTGAAGGACGGGGA
>JADGQU010000265.1 GCA_017881545.1 Gemmatimonadaceae bacterium | reverse complement strand
GCAGCAGGTTCGCGATCGCGAGCGCGTTGTCATTCGCCGCCGGGAGCGAGAGCCGCGTGAAGCATAAATACAATAGCGGCTCCCAGTTTGTCGGCGCGATGTCCCTGAAGATGTCGTCGAATTCGCCCGTCCCGGCACGACCGTCATCGGCTCCGGAGCTCTTCTCTGTCGCTGCCTCGGGCCGATCTCCGAGGATGCGCTCGACTTCCGCCAGATCGCCGCACACGATCGCCGTGTAGATGCTGTCGTGCGCAATTGCCGGGTGTTGGCGCAGAAGACGGTCCGCCGTATCGAGGGCCATCACGTGCGCGGGCGCACCCCGCACGTGATGGTCGGGGCAGGCGTTCTGGAGAAAACGCGCGACGAGCTTCTCATGACTTTCGGCGTCGCTCTCCTCGTTGCGTGCGCCGTCACCCAGCTGGCTCTTGAGTGCCGTCCACCCGGGCACGCCGTGCTCCAGTGCGAGTGCGTGCTGAATGTCGCGGAGTCCGGGTGAGGTTGGGGCGCCGGGCCAGATGCGATCGAGACGCGCGCGCGCGTCTGCATCTTTCGCGCGAAGCGCTTTGAGCCAGCGTTTCGCCTCCACCCTCAGGTTCTCGAGGGTGCTCCTGGGCGTGAGCTTCCTGTGCATGGACTTCCTCCCGTTGATGCCTGAAGTCCGCTGAATCACAGGCCGGAGAGAAAGTTCCGGATTGTCTTGTGACTAATTGGGTGGGAGTAATCTCCCTTGCCGCGGACAGGAGGCGCCCCAGGGCGCGCTGCATCTAACGTCGCATCGAACGGGCGGAGATGTCAATCGTGCCGCCGGCACTACGCCCGCGAGATCATCTGCGCGTCACGAGACGCTGCGCGACGTACGACGCCCAGGTCGTTTGACGATGGTGGCCGGAGTTGGATAGGACGATGACGACTGTCCCGTCAGAGAGCACGCGCGCGATGCCGGTGTTACCGGCGTCTCCGCTCCCGGTGTACGTCCATTCCGCAACCCGCCCGTCCCGCACGTACACCCTGCTGCCGTAGCCGTAATGAATCTCGAATGGCGGCTCGCTCCGGACGTGCACCAGTGGCGACTCGAGCTCGATGCTTTCGGCTCGGCCAATGCCCCGGGCGTCCCGGATCGCGGATACCCAGCGGTAAATGTCTCTCGCCGTGCTGCGCATCCCGTTCGCGCCTTTGTGTCCCCAGTCGCCGCCCTGAAAGCCCGTCGACACCATGCGGGTGGGGACGAGAAACTCCTGCTTGATAAAATCCTCCCAGGAAAGGCCCGAAGCGATTTCGGTGATCGCGGCCAGCAGCTGGTAGTCGTCGTCCGAGTACATGTAATGAGTGCCTGGTGGGTACTCGAGGGGCAACGAGAGTATCGCGTTGGCGGCGCCATCGCGTCGCATGATTCCCGTGCCCGCAGAGTGTCCTCGCAGCCCCGAAGTATGGGTCAGCAGGTGGAACACCGTGATTCCGCGCTTCGGCTCTGGACCGTAGGGGAAAAAGCGCGAGACTGGATCACTGAAGGACAGGCGATGTTGCGAGCGAAGCCTCAGGATCGCGGCCGCCGTGAACCCCTTCGTCATCGAGCCGATGTTGAACTGTGTCGAGAGGGAGATGGGCTTGCCCCTGCGCGGCGAGTACGCCTTCTCGAGCACCACCAAGGTGTCTCGCGCTACCAGCACTACACCCGCGAAACCGCTATCCGCCTGCGCGCGCACGATCGCGTCGAGGCGCTCGGCGGTTTGCGCCCCCATCCGCAAGCCGGGGAAGAGCAGCAGCAACAGCAACAGACGAATGTTCACTGAATCAACTACTCCCGTCAGCGAACGGAAGGTCGGCCCTGGGCTCCGATCCAAAGCGAAGAACGTGGCCATCCGGATCCTCGACCTTCATTTCATACGCCCACGGATGGTTCTCGGGCTTCTGCCTGATTCGGGCGCCGCTCTTACTGTACTCTTCATAGAGGGCGCCTACATCCTCGACGCCGATCCACGCCCAGGTGCCCGGCTGTCCCTGATCCCCCTGGCAGAGATAGATCCCCGCGCCATCGCGGTTCACCAAAGTGAACTGGTCGGAGCCCCAGTCCGCGTTCGTGAAGCCGAGGGTCTCGACATAGTACTTGACGCTGACCGACATGTTCTCGACGCTCAGAATCGGCGCCGCTCCTTCGAACGCCGTCCTCGTGACATCTGTCTTCGGCATGGTTGCTAAGTGAGAGCTACGGAATGAGGGCGAGCGCGGTGAGAATCGCGGACGTGACTGCCGACTTGACGTAGACCGCGCGCGCCTGGCGCCGAACCTTCTGCAGCTCGGGAGCATCGGAAATCTCTTGCGGTCCGCCGTCCATATCGCGCTGGCCGCGCGCTGCCAGTTTCACGCAGGTCTTGTCGCGCGCCTGGAAGATGCCGAGCGCCCCGGCATAGAAGAGGAGAAAAAGCGGCAGCCTCCAGATCAGAGGTGCGCCGACGATGACGAGGAGGATTGCGATCACCACGCCGACGCCGGACGCAACGACTCCCCAAATGAGCCGCTTGCGCCGCTCATGCGTCCCGATGTTGGCGATGCGCATTGAAGGAGACTCCAGTGGCGTCCTCGACGCTGTTGCCGAAGCTCTATTCTACCGTCGTCGAGTCCGGTCGGCCAAGTGCCGCTGCTACAATGCTGGCCGCGCCACTCTCAGCAGCCGCGGGCGGTAGCTCACCGAGATGGTGAGGAATCGCGCAATGTAGTCGTCGAGATTGTTCCCCAGGAAAATGCCGTTCCCTTCTGCAAGGCGAGCTCCGAGAGTCCGGAAGTCGTTCTGCGCCCATCGCTCCGTTTGGTAGCGGATCGTCATCCCCCATTCGGGCGTCACGAAGTAAGTGGCGAAGAGGTTCATCGGCTGAAAATTTTGCGTCACTTCCGGAAGGTCTGCCGCGGTGGCGTTGAAATTCTGCGTTGGCGTTCCACCGGTGGGAGTGAGCGGGTTGAAGGTTGCCATGCGGAACTTGGCGCTGGAGGCGTCCACCCGTCCACCTGCCTCGAACTGACCCGGAACGAAAGTTACGTGGAAACCGGCGCTGACTGTCCTTATCGCATCGCGGTTGTTGGCGACCCAGTCATAGGTCGGGTTGTTCAGCTGACCCGTGGTCCGGTACTGGGAGCGAAGGCGCGTGAGAAACCTCTCGTTCGTCAGGCTGCCGTCCACCGAGAATTGCTCGGTGACTGCCCAGGAGATGTCGCCCTCCTCCATGTTGTTCCTGTCGCTCTGCAAGCCGTACGCGGAGTGCGGGTACTCGTCGTGTCCGACCGTCCAACTAGCCGACATCGTCAACTGATCCAGCGGGGTCACCGTCGCCAGGAAATTCGTGCGCTCCCGGTCGCGGTCTGCCTGATCAAAGCGCCGATGCAGTGGCTGGTCATCGGTAGTGTTCTGAATGTACTCTCCGTGAATTCGCCGGCTCCCTGTGGTGTAACTCGACCTGAGCGACAGCCAGTCTAACACACCGAGGTCCAGGCTCAGGCGCGGAGATCCCTCCCTCAGGTCGGCGACGTTGCGCGCCTCGCTTCTCTTCCACGTCTCCCAGCCGTATCCCGCGGAGAAAGTCAGAGGAAGCGGGGTGAATCTCCACGTCCCGCCGGCGTCTGCGTTTCTTCTCGTGAAGGGCAGATTATCCCGGTCTTCAGCGGCGGCCACCGAGCGGTCGTTGATGATGAGGACGGGCATACTTGCCACGTCGACGTTGTCACGGAAGCTGAAGGTTCGAAAGCGCGCGGTGAGCGTGAGGGGAGCGATTGGCCTGCTGACGCCCGACACGTAGATCGATGAAGTTCCCGAATGCCCGCCCAGCCGCTCGGGGACCTGCGAAAGATCGGCTACGATGGCGCTGTTGATCGTCGCGGGGATGAAGGGCTCGTCCTGGATCCAAAGACTGTAGCTGCCGCTCGCGTTGATCCGAGTGCCGAGAGGCAGGTTGAGACCGGCGTTGACCACAGCGGTGTGAGCCTGGTTGGTTGGAGCGAGAGCAGTCCTTCCACGCGACGAGCCCGTAGTCGCCTGATCCACGGTGAGCAGCGGATTGTCGGACGTGACCGACGTAAAGCTGTTGCGAAACAGCGAGAAGTCGTAGGCCCCATTCACCTGGAACCTCTGGCTCGAGTATCCCTCGGTGAGCTTTACGTCTCGCATCGTCTGATCGATTGGTTCGAGAATCTCGCGAAAGTTGTTCCCCGGCCCTCCCATGGCCATTCCCATTGGCCGCCTGCCTGTCTTTCCGATTTCCGTGAACTCGGCTCGCAGGTCCCACTTCGATGACGGGGTGTAGGATGCCGCGGCCTTCACC
>JADGQU010000264.1 GCA_017881545.1 Gemmatimonadaceae bacterium | reverse complement strand
CGATCGCCGACCGACACCACATTCGACCGATGTTCGTGCTCTTCGACGCGGTTTGGGATCCGATGCCGCACCTGGGCGCACAGCGCGCACCGATCCCGCACGTGCACAACTCCGGGTGGATGCAGAGTCCCGGCGCCGCGATTCTCTCGGACACCGCCCGCTTCGAGCACCTCCGCGGCTACGTGCAGGGAGTCGTCGGCCGGTTCGCAAAAGACCGTCGCGTAGTCGCATGGGATGTGTTCAATGAGCCGGACAACACGAACCGTCCGGCGTATGTCGCGTACGAGCCGCTCGACAAGGGGGCGCGCTCGTTCATCCTGCTGCGCAAGGCATTCGCATGGGCGCGAGAGATGAATCCCACGCAGCCTCTCACGGCCGCGCCGTGGAAGGGCGACTGGATCGATCCGATGAGTCTGGAACCGTTGACAGCGTACATGCTCGACAGCTCGGACGTCATCACCTTTCACAGCTACGACGACAGCGCGAGCGTGGAGCGACTCATAACGGCGCTCGAGCGCTACGGACGGCCGATTATCTGCTCCGAGTACATGGCTCGCCCGCGGGGAAGCACCTTCCAGAAGATCCTGCCGATTTTCGCTCGGCAGCGCGTCAGCGGGTACAACTGGGGGTTCGTCGCGGGAAAGACGCAGACGATCTATCCGTGGGACTCCTGGTACCAGGAGTACACTACGGAGCCAGCGGTATGGTTCCACGATGTCTTCAGGAGCGATGGGACGCCGTACGACATTGCCGAAGTGGCGTTCATTCGCGCGCTCATGGCGACTGCGGGGAGGCGTTGATTGCTCCAACTAACGCGGCCTCCCCTCCCCATATTTCTTCGATGGCACTTCGCAAATGGATTTTCAGCGTTCTCGCGATCTCGCTCGCGATCATCTTCATCTCGCTCGGCTGCTGGCAGGTCCGGCGGCTCTGGGCGCGGCAGAAGGCAAATGATTTTCTTGCGGCGAGGCGCCTTGCCCCCGAAGTCGAGCTCGACTCGCTTCCATCCGATACTGCAGCCGCACACTTTCGCAGGGTTCACGTCAGAGGCGGCTATGATCATGCTCAGGAGATCATCTACACGCTGCGGGGACGCAATGGATCGCCGGGCGTCAACATCCTGACACCGCTGCTGCGGAACGGAAGGGACACCGCCGTGCTCGTAAACCGCGGGTGGGTTTATTCGGCCGACGGAACCACCCTTGATCCCCAGCCATGGCGAGAGGCCGACACCCTCAACGGCCACGGCTTCGTGGAGACTTTTCCAACGCAGGGCCCTTTCGACCCGCCCAACCCGGCACGGCCGAGGTCGTTCCGACGCCTCGATAGAACTGCTGTAGCGAAGGTGTTTCCGTATCCAATCGCGAACTACTACGTCGTTCTCACGGACTCAGCCACTTCGCCGAGCGCTCCGCCGCGGGTCGAGCAGGCGCCACTCGACGAGGGTCCTCACCGCATGTATGCGATCCAGTGGTTTTCGTTTGCGGCCATCTCTATTATAGGACTAGGTATCTTCCTTAGACGCACATGACAGAAACATCGGTTGGAGTAGCGAGCGAAAAGGAAGCGCGAGACGTCGCTGAGTCGGCGCGCGAGACCGAGTGGGCGCATCCGAGCTTCGTGCGCGAGCTTTTCCTGGGGCGATTCCGTCTCGACCTCATCCATCCGCATCCGCCCTCCGACGTAGCAGAAGAAGCGCGCGCCAAGCCGTTCATGGACAAGCTGCGCGCCTTCCTGGAACGGGTGGATTCCGACGAGATTGACCGCACCGGTGAGATCCCCGAGGCCCTCGTCCAGGAACTGCGCGACATGGGCGCCTTCGGAATCAAGATCGGCAAGGAGTACGGCGGGCTCGGTCTGTCCCAGATGAGCTACATCCGCGCGATCGAGATGGTGACATCCAAGGACGGATCGATCGTGGCTCTTCTCTCAGCCCATCAGTCGATCGGAGTTCCGCAGCCGCTCAAGCTCTTCGGCACCGAAGAACAGAAACGCAAATACTTTCCGCGACTCGCCAAGGGTGTGATCTCTGCGTTCGCGCTGACTGAAGTCGATGCGGGATCCGATCCCGCCAACATGCGCTGCACCGCAACGCCAACGGAAGATGGAAAGCACTTCATCATCAATGGCGAGAAGCTCTGGTGCACCAACGGAACGCGGGCCGAGTTGTTCGTGGTGATGGCGAGGACGCCCGACAAGGTGATTGACGGCAAGCCGCGCAAGCAGATCACTGCTTTCATCGTCGAGTCTTCGATGCCGGGCGTAGAGGTGGTGCATCGACTGCGCTTCATGGGCCTCAAGGCGATCGAGAACGGCGTCATACGCTTCACCAACGTGAAGGTCCCGCGCGAGAACATTCTGTCGGAAGAAGGCAAGGGATTGAAGTTGGCGCTCGTCACGCTCAACACCGGACGTCTCACGATTCCGGCGGGCTGCGCGGGTGCGGGAAAGCAGATGGTGTCGATCACGCGCAAGTGGGCGAACGAGCGCGTGCAATGGGGTCAGCCGATTGGAAAGCACGAGGCCGTCGCGCAGAAGATCGCGCGCATGACGGCGTACACTTTCGCGATGGAATCGGTGGCCGAGCTCTCCGCTGCTCTTTATGAGCAAGGGGGTTATGACATTCGGCTCGAGGCGGCGATCGCCAAGCTGTTCAACACCGAAGCCGGCTGGAGAATCGTCGACGACACCGTGCAGATCCGCGGTGGACGCGGGTATGAGACAGCCGAGTCACTCGCCTCTCGCGGAGAGGCGCCGATACCAGTCGAGAGGGCGATGCGCGACTACCGCATCAATCTCATCTTCGAGGGGTCGTCGGAGATCATGCGGCTGTTCATCGCGCGCGAGGCTGTCGATTATCACTTCAAGCTCGCTTTCAACATCGTCAACCCCGAGTCGTCGTTCAAGGAAAAGCTCTCGGCAATGGCGAACGCGACGCCGTTCTATCTGGCCTGGTATCCGTCGCGCTGGCTGAACGCATCGAGGTTGAAGCGCTACGGCGAGTTCGGCAAGCTCGCCAGCCACGTGCGATACATCGAGCGGACGACGCGTCATCTCGGGCGGTCGATCTTCCACGCGATGGTGAAGTTCGGTCCCAAGCTCGAGAAGAGGCAGATGGTGCTGTTCCGCGCTGTGGACATCGGAGCGGAGCTGTACGCGATGTCGGCCGCGTGCTCGAGAGCACAGATGCTGTCGAAGCAGGGAAGGCCGGAGGCCGTTACGCTCGCGGACGTGTTTTGCATCGAAGCCCGCGACCGGATCAAGGCGAATTTTGATGCGCTCTTCGGTCCCAACGATCCCGCGCTCTACAAGCTCGCGATGGAAGTTCTGCGCGGTGAGCACGCGTGGCTCGAGCAGGGAATCGTGTCGAGTGTCGGGCAGCCCGACAAAGCAAAACGGCGCCCCACTGGTGGGGGCGCCGCTCCGGGCGCAACGAGCGCCACGCTGACTTCCGATTCGACACCGGTGAGGGTAGGCGCTACCAAGTAGCGCCTACCTCCCAACGCGCTACTACGCGGTAGTGGTCGTCGGGACGGGCTTCGCGGTGTAGCCGATCGCCAGCATGGCGATTGCGAGCACGCAATGGAGCCAGATGTCCGGTCCACCGAGGGGAACGAGATTGAACCCGGTCGGCGCGACGAACCCCAGGATCGTCAGAACGACGTAGATGAATCCGCCGATGGTGAAGAATTGCTTCGAGCCATCCCAGCTTCGTGAAGCGACGAGTCCCCAGGCCCCGAACGCGAGGTGGACGATGTTGTGCAGCAGGTTTACAGGGAAAATGCCGAACGCTTTAGCGGCAAGCGCGGGATCGGTGGGCTGCATTGCCATCCCGCCCTGCGCGAACAGGCCGCCGATGCCTACGAGGATGAACACGACGCCGAAAACCCCTGCCAGCTTTTGAATCGTGGTATTCATGCTGTGCATCTCCTGTGGTTGGGTTGCGCGTCGGAAACCAGCCCCGCGCGCGCCACAAACGTAATCGCGCCTGTTGGTTTATCCTACAACGCATCTGCGCCGTCTGTTTGCGCGCGCGATTGGGATCTTCTCTCGTGTTCCCGTTGCGGCACTGAGATTCGCGCGCGGTCGGTCGGCGAGGATGTCCTCTTCGGGGCAGCGCCGATCGCTCGCCTATCGCTAGAGCGCGCATCGCGCGCTCTAGCGATAGACTCGTCTCCGGATGCCCCTCCGAGGACATCCCTCGCCTCCCTCCCAATCGGGATCTGTAGTTGCGGCGCCGCGGTCCAAGCGAAGATCCCGTGAGCGCGCGCACTCATTTGAGCGCGCGTGCGTATGTCGGAACGGGGC
>JADGQU010000046.1 GCA_017881545.1 Gemmatimonadaceae bacterium | reverse complement strand
GGCGGCGCGAAAGAAAGCGTTCCTGATGGATTCGTCGGACGGCAGGGGGCCGCGCATTGGCCTTCTCCTGAAAGAGCTCAGCCTCGTTGCGATGCTCGCGGCTCCCTACGCGCGCGATCCCGTCATTCACAATCTCATCGGATCGCCGCGCCTCGATTCTACCCATTGGCGCTCGATCAGCTGGCGTGACAGCAACGCCGGTTACGCGAATGGCCGGTACGAGATGGACATAAACGCCATATGGGTTCCGCGCGCGCTCCAGTCCATTTCCGAAATCCTTGCCTCGCTCCGGGCGATCGGATTCGCGCCGAGTGATCTCGCCGCAGTCGCACCCACGGCCAACACGCCGCTAGGAGATTTCGCGCGCGACCCGGCGCTTTTGCAGCGCGCGATTCAGAACTGGCGGGGAGCTGCGCGGCACTTCCTGGTCACGCTGACGCCCGAGGATGTCAAAGCCAAGGTCGCGGCCAAGCTACAGTCGCTTCCCGCGACCGAGCGAGCGTACTGGCGGGCGGAGCTCGCCAAGACGGCAGTCGATACGCTGCCCCTCGAGTTCCTTGCTATCTCACTGGATTCGGCGGGCAAGCCAATTCCGGTCGTGAACACGGACCCGGCGACCTGGCTCCTGCTGCGAGACGGCCGAGACACCACGCCCGAGGGGATTGCCGCGGTTCAGCGCGACGTCAGGGCGATCATGCGACCGTACCCGGTGGGATTGTTCGTCGGCGGGCTCGGTCCGGTCGTCGCGAACGATGCCTACGCGTCACCCGCTGTATGGGAGGCGTTTCGGCGAGACACGTACCATTCGCCGCGGGTCGTGTGGGGGAGGGAGGTGAATCTGATTCTGCTCGGACTCGCCAATCAGATTTCCGGCGCGAGGAATGACAGCGCGAGATCGAGGAGTCAGGCGCTCATTGAATACGTCGACGCGATGCGCGGCGCTCTCATGCGAACCTACCTTGCGGTGGACTCGTCGGGACTGAAACACAATGAGCTGTGGAGCTATGAGATCACCGGTGGAACCCTCAAGCCCATTCGGTACGGAGCAAGCACCGACGTGCAGCTCTGGAACGTGACTGACCTCGCCGTGCAGTTTGTTCTGAAGCGGTTGGGGGTCTACTGAACCGTCGTAATGGAAGTCTTCGCGTGAGGCTGGGTCGTGTGGGAGCTCGCGAATTATGGTCTGATTCTCGAGAACACTCCCTCGACAGCAGCCTTCGTTTGAGACTTGGCCGCGTTTCCCTCCTTTGCGCCGCGATGTTTCTCGCGAGCTGCGGGCGAGCTCCCAACCCCAACGAGACCGTTCTCACCTTCTCGGGCTCCGCCCTGGGCGCGGAGGGGACGCTCGTAGCTAAGCAGCTGAAGCGCTTCATGGAGCTGAATCCCGGAGTTCGCGTCGAATTGCAGCGCACGCCCGACGACGCGTCGCAGCGGCATCAACTCTACGTGCAATGGCTCAATGCGAGGGTCGGGAATCCTTCCATCCTCCAGCTGGACGTCGTGTGGACGCCCGAGTTCGCCGCCGCGGGATGGGTGTTGCCCCTCGACAAGTACGCTCCGCCCCGGGCCGAGTTCTTCCCCGCGACGATCAGCGCCAACACCTGGGCCGGAAAGCTCTACGCGCTGCCATGGTTCGCAGACGTCGGGCTCCTCTACCGCCGCACCGACCTCGTCCCGAATGAGCCGAAGACGCTCGAGGAGATGGTGGCGCAGGCCAGGGCGGCGATGTCTCGGCGCGGAGGACCAAAGTATGGGATCGTCTCGCAGGGCGCGCGCTACGAAGGGCTGATCACCGGGTTCGTAGAATACCTGGGAGCGTTCGGCGGCCGCATCATCGACGACAAGGGCGAGGTCGTCGTGAATCGCCCCGAAGCGGTGCGCGCGCTCGAGTTCATGCGCGACGAGCTGTACAAGTCGCAGGTCGCGCCGCTCGACGTCCTCACTTGGCACGAAGAGGAAGCGCGCTTCGCATTCCAGAATGGGAACGCGGTCTTCATGCGCAACTGGCCGTACCCGGTCGCAGCGATGAGCGATACCGCACAATCAAAAGTCGCCGGCAAATTCACAGTGTCACCCATGCCTGCGTCGGGAACCGCTCCCAACGGACACTCCACTGCCGCGCTGGGCGGAGCGCAGCTCGCGATCAACGCCTACACCGACCACCCCGACGCTGCGTACAAGCTCATCGCCTATCTCACCGCGCCGGAGCAGATGCTCGAACGCGCGGTGGCCGTAGGACAATACCCGACGCGCCCGGCGCTCTACAGCGACACGCGTATGCGCGGCGCAATCGGGATCCCGCTCGAAAACGCCCGGCGAGCGATCGAGAGCGCGACACCTCGACCAGTGACTCCTATATACACAGAGCTCTCCGAGATTCTCCAGATCGAATTGCACCGCGCCCTCGTGCGACAGGTGGAACCGACGGAAGCGCTCAACTCGGCTGCGGCCCGCATCAACGCGTTGATCGAGAGGACGGGCATGCGAAAGCTGATGACAGCGGGGACGCACACTGAATGACACGGGAGACTTCGCGGTGAGAAAAGTCTCCCGACTCGGACACGAAGCCCGGCTCGGCTGGTCACTCGTCGCGCCCGCGCTTTCGGTCATCGCGCTCATCGCGATCTTTCCCCTCGGCTGGACTTTCTGGGAATCGCTGCATCTCCATGAGCTGCGGATGCCGTGGCTCGGCAAGCCGTTCGTCGGGCTCGCGAACTACATCGAAATCGCAAAGGATCCGCGCTTCTGGGCCGCGCTCGGCCATACCGCGTTCTTCACAGTAGTGTCCATCTCGCTGGAGCTCATGATCGGGCTCTTCCTGGCGCTCGCGATGAATCGCGTCTTTCGCGGACGCGGATTCGTGCGCGCCGCGGTGCTGGTGCCGTGGGCGATTCCAACGGTCGTAGCCGCGCTCCTCTGGCGCTTCATCTTCGAGTCGCAGGGCGGAATCGCGAACGCCCTACTTGTGAAAGCGGGATTTCTTCAGGAGCCAATGGTCTGGTTCATCCAGACATCGACGGCGTGGGTACCGGTGATTCTCGCCGACGTCTGGAAGACGACTCCCTTCGTGGCGCTGCTCCTCCTGGCAGGGCTTCAGAACATCGACCTGACTCTGTACGAGGCTGCGGCCGTCGACGGCGCCAACGCCTGGTGGCAGCTACGGCACATCACGCTTCCGCTGCTCAAGCCGGCGATTCTCGTGACGCTGATCTTCAGAACACTCGATGGATTTCGCGTCTTCGATCTGATCTATGTGCTCACAGGCGGAGGACCCGGTACGTCTACCGAGCCAGTGGCGCTCTACACGTTCAACGCATTGCTCCAGAATCTTCGCTTCGGCTACGGCTCGGCGCTGTCGGTCGTGATATTCGCAATCACGTTTGGGCTGGCGTTGTTCTACGTGCGCGGCCTCGGCGTACGGTTGGGAGGAGACGAGTCGTGATGCCCGTCGATGACGCCAGATTAACTGGAGGCAATCGATGAGATCCGCGTCCAGGCCCGGAGTCCAGTGGGGCAACTGGGCATTCGGGGCAGCGCTCGTCCTGCTCATGGTCTTCACGCTCTTCCCGTTCTACTGGGCGTTCGTCGCATCGCTGACCTCGGACGCGGCGCTCTTTCGCGATCCATCGCTGTGGCCCCAGCATCTGATCTTCGATCACTACCGAGCGCTGTTCACCGAGCGTGATTTCATTACACCCATCCGCAACTCGCTCATCGTAGCGGGAACGACGACGATATTCTGCCTGATCGTGGGAACGCTCGCCGCCTACGCCCTCGCCAGAATTGAATTCCGGGGCAAGGCGGCGATCATGGGGTTCATTCTCGCGGTGACGATGTTCCCCCAGATCTCGATCGTGAGCCCTCTTTACCTGCTGCTGAGATCGCTACACCTGATCGACACGTATCCCGGTCTCATCATGCCGTACATGACGTTTGCCATGCCACTTACGGTCTGGGTGCTAACTGGCTCTATCCGACAGATCCCCAAGGATCTCGAGGAAGCCGCGCACGTAGACGGCGCGACGCGAATCCAGAGCTTCACGAGAATCCTGCTGCCGCTCGCTGTGCCGAGTCTTGCAACGACTGGAATTCTGACGTTCATCTACTGCTGGAACGAGTTTCTGTTCGCGCTCTCGTTCACGCTCGGACCCGAGCGACAAACTGTGCCGGTCGCAATCGCTCTGTTCCGGGGGCAGTACCAGGTACCGTGGGGGGAGATTCTTGCTGCGGCCGTTGTTGCAACCGCGCCGGTGGCGGCTATGGTTCTCGTGTTTCAACGGCGGATAGTGCAGGGGCTCACCGCTGGGGCTGTCAAAGGGTGAAGAAACCAACTGCAACTGAACGAGATCTCGGATCCCGTTCAGTTAGCGTTCTAGACAAAACGTTAGGAGAACAGCATGGCCCGAATTGCGTTAGAGCATGTGGACAAGATTTATCCGAACGGGTATGTCGCGGCCCGCGATCTCAGCCTTGAAGCAAGCGATGGCGAGCTGCTCGTCCTCGTCGGGCCATCGGGCAGCGGCAAATCGACCGTGCTCCGACTCATGGCCGGCCTCGAGCGCGTCAGCGACGGCGTGATCCGCATTGGCGAGCGTGACGTCACCGACCTCCCGCCCCAGCAGCGCGACATTGCGATGGTCTTCCAGAATTACGCGCTCTACCCGCACATGACCGTGCGAGACAATCTCGGATTCGGGCTCAGCATCAGGAAACAGGCGCCGGCCGTGATTGCCGAGCGCGTCAACGCGATTGCCGCGTCTCTCGGCCTCGAGGCTCTGTTGGATCGGAAACCCGCCCAGCTCTCGGGCGGACAACGCCAGCGCGTCGCCCTCGGACGCGCGATTGTGCGCGAGCCCCTGGCGTTCCTCTTCGACGAGCCCCTCTCCAATCTCGACGCGCAGCTCCGCGTCGAGACGCGCGTCGAGCTCGCGCGGCTGCACCGCAAACTCGGCGCGACCATGGTCTACGTCACTCACGATCAGTCGGAAGCGCTCACGCTGGGCGATCGCATCGCGGTCCTCAAGGAAGGCATCCTCCAGCAGATCGCCACACCCATGGAGCTCTACAACCATCCCGCCAACAAATTCGTCGCCGGCTTCATAGGCAGTCCGGCGATGAACTTCATCGAGGGAGTGATTCAGCGCACGGAGGGCGCCGCCGGTCGGATGGGGATGTGCACGTTCAAGGGGATCGATCTCACACTCGACGTCCCCTGCGACGGAGAATCCCACGGCCGCGTGTTCCTCGGCGTGCGGCCGCAGCACATCGAAGTGAGCGGCGACGGCGAGAACAGGCCGAAGGGCGAGGTGGGTGTCGTCGAGCCAATGGGGAACGAGCAGATTGTCTACGTCACGCTCTCGGGCGGGGATCGGTTGGTGGCGGTAGCGCCACCGCAGGAGATGATCAGGCCCGGTGACATCGTCTCGATTCGCGTTCGCCCCGAAGGCGTACACATCTTCGACGGCGAGACCGGCAGCCGCATCGAGCCGTCTCCCTACGCGATCGAGCGCTAGCGAGGGAGCGGCGTTTCTCCTGTGTCGGAGCTTCCGGGCAAATCATCCAGCCACGCTTCGGCCGCGTGAAGCTCCGTGAAGACATCGACTTCGATTCCCAGCGCGCGCGCGAGGACGCAGAAGGTTTTTGCCACCCGGTAACTCGCCCGCGACGCCACTACGATCGCGATCCGACCCAAGCCACGGTCGATGAGCTTGAACACTCGCTTCGCAACTTCCGCTAGTTGAAGGACGGTGACGTCAGGCTCGGCTTCACGTGCATCAACAAGCCCGCGCACGCCCGGGCTGAACTCTGGGTCCGCGATCACCGTGTCGACAAAGCGGTTTATCTCCTCTGCGCCGATGACTCCGCTGGCATAAGCCTTAGCCAGCCGCTCGTCGCGCGAGATTGTGTAGGTGATGGCCATCAGGGTGAGGTTGCACCGCAACTACGTCTCCAGCAACCCCATGTGTATCAGAGCTGCTGGTGCCCCGTAACAGCTCAGGTGCTCGCGAGTCTCCGCAGCGCCTGAATTGCGTCGACGATTTCCTTGCTCGGCATCGCACCCGACATCACGATCGGCACGAGCTTGTCGTCCCGGTTGTAGAGATCGTTTCCGAAGTACAACTGTCCGTTATTGATGTACGTCGTGAAGTAGGTGATGTAGACGGGAATCTTCTGAGGGACCTTCACCGATTTATTATCGGGCGGGTTGTCCATCTCCGCCTGCACTTTGTCCGCCGGCCATCCCAGAACCCACTGCGCCAGCTCGGCCGGTTTTTCCACGCGTATGCAGCCGTGGCTGAACGCGCGCACGTCTTCCTTGAAGAGCTCGTGGTTGGGCGTGTCGTGCAGATAAATGTTGAAATCGTTCGGGAAAAGGAATTTCACGAAGCCGAGAGCGTTCTTGGGGCCGGGACGCTGGCGAACGCGGAGCTGACCATTCTCATGGTAGGTCTCCATGTTCTCCCGCTCCATGTAGGCTTCGCCCTTCGGGAAAACTTCCTTCGCCGCGATATCGGGCGTCACGTTCCAGTAGGGGCGAAACACGACAGTCTCCATCGAGTCGGCGAACACCGGCGTAGCCTTGTCCTGGTACTCCTGGCCGACGATGACTTTCATCTCGAGAGTTTTCTGTCCGCTGTCGTACGCCTCGAGCTTGAACGCCGAAACGTTCACGAAGATGTAGCGCGACCCAAAACTTCTCGGGAGCCAACGAAACCGCTCCATGTTCGCCGCGATCTCGGCGAGCCTGTAATTGGCGGGGACGTTCATTGACTCGATCGTCTCCTTGCCAAGGGAGCTGTCGACGTTGATGCCGTGGCGCTCCTGAAAGAGCGCGACAGCAGCCGCGAGCTCGTGGTCATAGGTGCCGGCCGGCGACGCCTTGGCGCCCTGCGGCGATGGGACTGGCGATGGGGCCACCGATGCCTTGTTGGCGCCGCTCGCGGGAACAATGCCCTCAACCGCCAGCCTGTTGCGCACCGCGGTCATCACCGCCGGATTCGCCGGCGCTCCCGGCTTGAGATTCTCGGTCGCGGGCACCGGTTGCCAGCCACCCTTTGCGACTATGACACGGTAGTTCTGAAGTTGTTTGCTCAAGCCGGCGTAGTCGTCGTCCGTCGGACGCATCGTCGCCAGAGCCTTGTCGAGGTGCTCATAGCGCAGATTTCTTACGAGAGCGCTGTCGATATTCTCTTCCTCGGGGTTCACGTGCCACGCCTGCGCGACGGTACGCGGATCCACTTGTCCCGTGAGGAGATCCTCGCCGAGGGATGTGTAGGAAGCCGTGAGAATGACGTCGGCCGTCGCGAGCTGCTCGGCGGTTGGAGTCTTGGTCTGCTTGAGGGTGCCGATCGCCTGTGCCAACGCGCCGACCGGATAGTCGTCGAGCCGCATGCCATCGGTGTTCGCTGCCAGAATTGCGTCGGTGAGCGCCTTCGTGCGGATCTGGTGGAGCCCATTGCTGGTGAGCCAGAGCGGGTTGCTTCCGTAGATCTTGTAGAGCCGCTTCGTGTGGCCCCATTGATCGTCGTCGATCCGGTCCAGCTTCGGACCATCGAGCTTTTTCTGTATCAGCGCTTCGATCTCGGTGGCTGGAACGCCCTGCACCGACGCGAGCTTTTCCGGCGCCCATGTCTGGGGATTCTCATTCTTGCCCGTGCTTGCCGTCTCGCCACGCTTGCAGCCTGGGAGAAACGCGAGTAGTGGCAGCAGCGCTATCAAAGCGCCTCGTACGCGCACGGCGCGGAATGCTGGAACAGTTGAGCTCATATTACCTGAGCTAGGCGAAAGTCGGGCCAGCCCGAAAAGACAAAAACCCGCCGCCGGCGAATGAGCCGACGTCGGGTTTTCGTTTTGCCTTTGCCGGTGGGCTGCACCGGCGTTTGGCTTTTTCACCCCCGTGTCTGCGAGAGCACGTTGGTGAGGGGTGGGTCGATGAAGATCGGGGCTATTGGACGCACTGCCCGTGCGGATCCGGCTTGGGTTTGTCGACGTTCGGGCGATGATCGAGGTTCGCGACTCTCGTAGCGAGATCGGCGACGTACTGCGCCACGCGCGCCATACGATCGTAATCGATGTACTGCGGCTCGTCGGTTACCTGGTGGTAGTCGGCGTGCCCGCCCGTCGTGAAGAAAATGATGGGAATGCCGTAGCGCGCATACTCGTAGTGATCGCTGCGGCAATAGATGTTCTGCGGATGTCCATTCGCGTCCATCGAGTAATCAAAAGCCAGCGGACGCTTCTCGCCGTGATTAACGGTCTCGGCCAGATCGCCGAGCTCGGTGGACAGGCGGCGTGATCCAACCAGCTGCACGTAGTCGGGATTGCCGTGAGTCCTGCCGCCTTCCTTGGTTGTGCCCGTGTTGTCGGCGGACGCGCCGCGTCCAATCATGTCCATATTCAGCTGCGCGACGATTGACTCGCGCGGCACGGTCGGATGATCGGTGTACCACTCCGATCCGTAGAGGCCGGCTTCCTCACCCACGTGCCAAACGAACAGCAGCGACCGCTTCGGCTTGACCTTCTGCGCCGCGAAATACTGCGCGATCTCGAGCGCGCTCACGCTGCCCGAGCCGTCGTCGTCGGCGCCATTGTAAATCGAATCGGGGCGCGCCGAGGCGCCGTTCGAGCGCTTCCTGATGTCGGCGATCAGCGCGTTGACCTGCGCCTGCTGTGCGGCATCGAGCTGCGGCGGACGATCGTCAGCGCCACCGGCGCGGAAGAGATGATTTACAACATAGATGGAATCGTGCGCGACCGGACGCGTGCTCCAGCCGATGTGGTCGTTGTGCGCTCCGATCGCGACGTACTCGTCGCGCAGCTTCGGGTCGCTGCCGCGAATCAACGCCACCACGTTTCGCGCCGGATACTCGGTCGGCGATTCCATGAAGCGAGGTGTCGACGTCACAGTCGACCCGGTTGCGCCGACTTTCGCGCTGTCGATGTTCGCGCCGAGCAGCGCCTCTCCGACCCGCTTGCTGACGTAGAGAAACGAAGGCAGCTCGGGATCAGCTGCATCCTTGAGAAGCTGATTTGGCTGCTGAAAGATCTGAATCATCTGCGCGGGCATAGCTTCGAGGCTCACGACGGCTATGCCGGCCGCGTTGGCGAAGTGGCGCGTCGCGATCCCGCGGTTGACACCGCCGCCCGAACCCTGCGTAACGCCGGCGGCATTGACTCTCAACACGACGAGCTTTCCGGCGGTTGCGGCAGGATCGATGAGCGACGAGGAATCGCCCCATGTTCCACCGAAGATCGCCTGCACCCCGTTGAGGCTTCGGGCAGCCGAGCCCTGATCACGCAGGGCGAAATCCGTCCATGGAGCGAACTCGGTTGTCCCGACAACCAGCCTGCTGGCCGGGTCAAACTTGCGATCGATGACGTTCACCGCCTGGAAGTAGGTGCCGTTGTCACCCATCGGAAGCAGTCCCATCCGCTTCACTTCACTCGCGATGTACTCGACGCCTTTCACGTTGCCGGCGGTCGCGAGGAGACGACCCTGCATGGAATCGTCGGCGAAGATGTAGAGGCGGGTTTTGAGGTCGGCGGATGTGATGGCTGCGGTCGTGGGAGTCGGCGTGTGAACGCGACCGCGCATCAGCACGTCCCAGCTCGGTGGCGCGCCCCCCTCAGAAGGAGTGGTCGCGGCCTGTTGGGCGGCGGCTGAGCCTGCGATAAGGGACGCCGCGACCAGAGCTGTGGTTCTAAGGAGGGTGGTTCTCATGTGGTGGGAAGGAGAGAGATGCCTGCGCAGGGAGTCCAAGCTATGGGAATTAGACACCGGCGAGGTGGAATTTGTTTGCCCTACCGGCCGATTCAGGCCTTACGGCGGCCCGGGTGTAAAGTGTCGAGTGCCCGCTTGAGCAGAGCAATCTGGCCCTGGTGATACGTGTGGTGCTGGAGCAGGCCCCGGATCAGAGTCCCGACCGTCACGCCCGCTCCCACGGCCGGGTCGCGCTGGTCCCCGATCCAGATAACGAGGTCGTCCGCCTTCAGGGAGTCGACCGCGCTTTCCAGCTCCTTCTGAGCGGCAGCGAGATCTGCCTGCGCGGCACGCCAGGCTGTGTTCCCTCCGCCGGATGGCGGCAATGGCCAATCCTCGGGCGGAGACTTTGGCGCGCCGCCGCGCACGCGTGAAGTGACCTCGCGCGTCCAGGCGGTCATGTGAAGCACGAGCTCCCAGATGTTATGGCCGCGAGGAATGGTTCTCAGAGTCGCGCCCTCGGCATCGATGCCTTTGAGCACGGCGGTGATCGACGAGCCGTGCCACGGGTCGCCGTTGTAAACCTTCCGCAGGTCCTCCCGCAGCGCATCGAAATCGGATTTGGGGCGATTCATTTTTGTTCCTCTCTGATTCGTGGCGGCCGAGCAATCGCTTCGCGGCGTTCCGGTCGGTCACCGCGCATGCTAGCGACCACGTCAACCACAAGCTGAACTCCCCGGCGAAGCTCCGCCAGTTCCGACCGGTTGAGCCGGCCGACCGCGCTTGCGAGCTTTTCGACGCGGCGAGCGCGCCCCGCCATCAGAATCTTACGTCCTTTCGCTGTCGCTTCGATATGCGTCAGCCTTCCGTCGCGCGGATCATCCTTCCGGTTTACGAGACCGTCCTTCTCGAGGCCCGTGACGATACGCGTCATAGTCGGCGGTTTCACCTGCTCGGCGCGCGCGAGCCCACCGAGGGTGAGGGGTCCGCCGAAGACGACGACGGAGAGGGCCGAAAGCCGGGGCGCCGAAAGTCCGCTCGCGTCATCCTCCTTCCGCAGCTGCCGCAGCAGGTGGATCGCCGCCGAATGGAGCTGGTCGGCGAGATCCCCCTCCGCCACCGGAGGGTGCCGGTGCCGCGTGCCATGACCCCTGGTCACGCTTCCGGAACGTCGCTCATCAGCCCGATGACGTTGCCCTGGCCGTCCGAGAGCTCGCCGACCCAGATCTCCCGTCCATTCATCCGCGCGATGACGCGTGGCTCCGCCAGGCTTTTCGCGCCCAGGTTTTTTATCCTGGCGTGCGTCGTTTTGATGTCGCTGACGTCGTAGAACAGAACGGCGTGCTGCTGGTTTCCGTCCTTACCCTGGGCTGCTGGTCCGGCCAGCATCAATTGCACGCCGCCGCAATCGAAGAATGAAAGGGCAGGAGGGGCGTCGAACAGATGCCGCAACCCAAGCGTGTCGCGATAGAAGATCTTGGCTTCGTCGACGGAGTGGACGGGGATTGCGATCTGCTTGATGCGGGAGAGTGAGACAGCTTCCTTGGAGACCATGGGCCCTCCGCGGTGGTCGTGAGATCGTTAGCGCAGCTAACGATATCCTTCGTGGAGGTTGCGTGCAAGGTTGGGCGGTCTGGGTGATTTCCGGCAAGCGCAACCAATTCGCGGAAACTCAACTACACTGCCGCCCGCTACCCGCTGAACGCTGCCTGCTACGCGCTGCGGACGCCATGACAGCACTGGCGCGGATCAGGGTACAGGCAACTGCCTTTGCCTTCCTTACCTGGAACGGTCCCGCCTGCTTGCAGCGGGCAGCGGG
>JADGQU010000263.1 GCA_017881545.1 Gemmatimonadaceae bacterium | reverse complement strand
TCGAGATCGCCGCCCTTGAGTGACGTGAATACCAGCTTTTTGCCGTCGTTCGACAGCACTCCCTCGGCGGTATAAACGCCGAACGTGGTTAGGCGACGCAGGCCTGATCCGTCCGCGCGCGCCGTGTAGATGTCGAAGGGATCGAGCCGCCAGACGTAGCCCTTGGAAGGATCCGGGCGTGGCGGACAATCCTTCTCGAGTGCCGCGCTGGACGCAAACAGTATGCGGCGATCCCCATTCATGAAGTACCCGCACGTCGTCTTCCCCAGTCCATTCGACGCCCGCACAACGTTCGAGCCGTCTACGTTCATCAGGTACTGTTGATCGCACGTCCGTCCGCCACGCGTGCTCTGAAAGATCAGGCGCTTGCCGTCGTGGCTGAAGTAGGCTTCGGCGTTCTCCCCGCCGTTGGTGAGCTGGCGGATGTTGCGAAGATGGGTCTCTCCCGCCTCGGGCGCGAGCAGGATTGGCTTGACCACGGTTTGCGCCGAAATCGAACCCGCGGTGACGATGAGCGCCGAACAAATAATCCCAAACCTCAAATTCCCTCCATGTTCAAGTAGTCGCAAAATCTGACACAGGGACGCGCGTCGCGCCGTACGGCCGTGAGCGAGAATATAACAATGGCGACGTTCTGCTCCACGGATTCAGCAAATGCAGATTCCAACCCTTTGGCCGTTTGCGTGGTCTAAGGTTGGAACGCGCTGGTGGCCGGCTCCTGGAGTCTGCCGGAAAGAATGAATTCTACCCGTTGGAGCCTGATATGCCCCCTCATCGATCGGTTGCATTCCTTCGGTTCGCGCTTCTTTCCTCCCTTATAACCTTCGGTTCCCCCTCCCGCTCCGCGGCGCAGCAGACAACCCGGTCCCAGACCGATCCGCGCCCGGTTGCGCAGGCAACGCTTCGTCATGGTGAAATCGTGATCGACGGCCGGCTCGATGACGCTGCGTGGGCCGCTGCCACACCGATTACCGAGCTCGTCCAGGCGGTTCCGGATGAAGCCAAGCCACCGAGCCAGAAGACCGAGATACGCATTCTCTACGACGCGAACGCGATCTACATCGGCGCGCGGATGTTCGATTCCCTCGGCGCCAAAGGCGTGCGTTCCGCCTTGGCGCGCCGAGACCAGGTAATGAATGGTGACAATAATCTCACGTCGGACCATATCGCGTTCGTATTCGACACGTTTCGCGACAAGAACAGCCGAACCTGGTTTGAGCTGAATCCCGATGGCGTCAAGGGAGATCACCAGAACGGCGACGCCTCCTATGATCCCGTTTGGGAGGGCGCGACCAAGATCGACTCGCTTGGCTGGACCGCGGAGTTCAGGATCCCGCTGTCGCAGCTCCGATTCTCGCGCGCATCGGAGCAGGTGTGGGGAATGCAGATCTGGCGCACGATCGATCGTCGCAACGAACAGGACATGTGGGCGTTCTGGCGGAGCAATGAGTATGGCGGACCCGCGTACTTCGGAACCCTCGAGGGCATGAAGGTCGCCTCCCAGCCGCGCCAGATGGAGCTCGTGCCTTATTTGACGACGCGGAGCAAGCTGGAAAAGCCGCGAACCGGCGATCCGTACCACTCGAGCACGGACATGAACTATCGCGCCGGCGGTGACCTGAAGGTGAACCTCACGTCCAATCTCACTCTGGACGGTACGATCAATCCCGATTTCGGGCAGGTCGAAGTGGATCCTGCGTCCGTGAACCTGTCCGTCTTCGAAACCACGTTTTCGGAGAAACGCCCCTTCTTCGTCTCGAACTCGCAGTACTTCTCGACTGGCGGCTTCAACTGCTTCTTTTGCAGCAACGTCTCCAGCCTCAGTCTGATCTATACGAGGCGAATCGGCCGGTCCCCCCAGCTGGCGGGACTTCTCTCAGGACAGTCCGACTTCATGGAAGCCGCGGATGCAACGACCATCCTCGGTGCCGGAAAGGTTACGGGGCGCACCAGCCAGGGAATCACCGTCGGAGTAATGGACGCGCTCACGAACCGTGAAACCGCCCACTTCCGCCCGATCGGCGGCGCGGACGACGAAACCCTGGAAGTCGAGCCACTCACCAACTACTTCATCGGCCGCCTCAAGAAGGATTTTCGCGGTGGCTCGACCCGCGTCGGCACCATCACGACGATGGTAAATCGATCTCTCAGCAATCCGGATGAAGTGACGCGCCTGAGATCGAACGCTCAGGCGTTCGGCCTCGACCTCGACCACCATTGGGCAAACCAGGAGTATTCATTCAACGTCCAGAGCGCGCTGACCCACATCGGGGGCGACACCGCGGCTATTCGGAGCGCTCAGTTCTCGAGCGCGCGGTACTTCCAGCGGCCCGGGCGCACCGAAACCAGCGACGGACTCTTTTCCACGTCGTTCGATCCGAACCGTCGAAACCTTTACGGCTACGGCTTCTATTCCCGCCTGGCAAAGGAAACCGGGAACTGGCTCTGGGAAGCGACGCAGAATTGGCGCAGCCCCGGCTTCGAAGCGAACGACCTTGGGGTGCTCGGCCGAGCGGACTATAAGTTGATGATGGCCAACGTATTCCGTCAGTGGACCACGCCGGGCAGCTGGTACCGCAATCTGAACACGATCCTGGGCGCACAACAGCAAGTGAATTACGAAGGTGACCGGAACGACATGGACTACCACGCCTTCGTGCAGGCGACGCTCAAGAACTACATGAATTTCAGCACCTTCGTGATCCTTCACCCAAGCACCTACGACGAGCGGCTGACCCGTGGCGGGCCGACTACGATCCGGTACGGATACAACATGATCTCGACCAATTTCGGAACCGATTCGCGGGCGCGCGTCGTCGGAAACATTCAGGTCCAGTACATCAAGCCGGTGGACAATACAGAAGGTGGAAGGGTAGCCTACTTCCCATCGGTAACTCTGAAGCCGTCGTCGCGGGTTCTACTGAGTTTTTCGCCGTCGCTCGACATCGACAACACCGCCCAGCAATACGTGACGGCGGTGACCGATGCGACGGTCGCCCCGGAGTTTGCCGGCACCCGCTACGTGTTCGGGCGGCTGCAGCAGAAGACCCTCTCCATGGACACCCGGGTGAACATGACGTTCACTCCCAACCTCACTCTCGAGATGTTCGCGCAGCCATTTCTGGCGAGCGGTAAGTACTCGAGCTTCAAGGAATTCGCCGAGGTCAAGTCGCGCCGCATGAACGTGTTCGGGCGGGACAATGGCAGCACCGTGATCATCAACCGGGATCCGCAGAGTGGCGCGGTTATAGACTATACGATCGATCCCGACGGGCCGGGCGCGGCACCGGCCTTTACCTTCGGCAACCAGGACTTCAACCTGCGATCCCTGCGCGGCACCGGAGTCCTGAGGTGGGAATATCGGCCGGGTTCAACGCTCTATTTTGTCTGGACGCAGGAGCGCGACGGGTTCGATCAGTTCGGGGATTTCAACTTCAGCCGCGACCGTTCCGCGCTTTTCCGGGACCGCCCAACAAACATCTTCCAGATCAAGGGGACTTACTGGATCGGACGCTAATCCCGTGTCGTTGACGCTTTTGCGCGGGTAGCCGACGCGGTGTTGCTCGCCGGTAGCACCTTGGGGCTCTTGGTCGGGGCTTTACGGCTTCTTACGACGCGATGCGAGCGGCCCTTGTACACCCCGCGAACCCAACGGGCGCGGGTGCCACGGACGTCGATGTGGGCGAAGGGCCCGCTGCGGCCCGAGTACGCGTAGAGGCCAGTGCCTCCCACTAGCTCGGGGTAGCGGGCTTCGACTCGCTCAACCGCGTCCAGGATCATCTTTACGTCGGCGAAGCTGACCTTTCCGTCGCCATTCAGGTCCGACATCTTGCCGTTCCCGTCCTGGTCGATGTAGACGTCGGCGGCGTCTCCGAACTGGTGCCGGCTATCGCGGGCGCTGCCTTCGCCGCGAACGGCGAAATTGTGGGCCGGCGTCCGGAACCCTGAGCGAATCCGCAGACCCTCGGCGTTCACGCCGTGGTCGTTCAAGTCTTCGATCACGAGCTCGAGCTTGTCGAGGAGCGGCTCGCGGAGTACGACGTACTTTGGCCAGACTTCTTTCTGGTCGTGGGAGACGAAGTCCCTGAGACGGAAATGCTCGGACACCCGCGTGTCTTCATTGTCGGGTGTCACTTCGATGAAGCCGTCGGGATTCTTGTAGGCTTCCGATCTTACCCGTCCCTTTTCCTCGGGCCAGTAACCGAGCCGGTACCCATTCAGCCACTGACGGACTTTTTGCCCGAACGAGCGCATGGTGAATACGGTTTCGGTGCTGGGAGACGCTGACTGAATCGACGCGCTCGCTACCGAAGCGCCGGGAAGCGA
>JADGQU010000262.1 GCA_017881545.1 Gemmatimonadaceae bacterium | reverse complement strand
CCTGGTGCGGGGCGCTCGCCTTCGCGGGCAAGATGCTCGGCGCGAACTTTACGAGAATCCACCAGTTCCTTGGACCTGTTGGCTGGACGATTCTCGGCACTTTGATCGCGGGTCTGGGCGTCTGGGCGTTCGCGCGAAAGAGAAGACATGCGCAGGGACGCCGCCGCTGACAGGCTGGCATCTTGCCGCAGACCTCCGCCGGTCTTACGTTCGTCTAGCTCGGCACCTGCCGAGCGCACGCCGTCCGTCACCTGAAACGGGGAGGTCCATGTTTATGCTGCACCGCAACACCCGCATCGCGCTCTGCTGCTGCGCCGCGGTTCTCGCTGGATGCGCGAAGAAGGACAACGCCGCTGTAGACTCGACGAATGCAATGGCGTCATCCACCACCACTACCACCACTCCCGCCGCTCCCGCCGCTCCCGCTCCCATCAACCTTGCCGACCTCGCCGGCAAGTGGGACGTGCGAGCGGTTCCGGCGAGTGGAGACACGACGCCGACGACCTACGTTTTGACCGCCCTTGCGACTCCTTCCGGCTGGACCATGGCGTTTACCGGCAGAAAGGCGCCGGTGCCGCTACAGGTCACGGTTGCTGGGGACAGCCTTATTGTCTCTGCCGGGCCGTACACCAGCGTACGACGCAAGGGAGTCCAGGTCACCACGAATGGGGCAATGCACCTCCAGAATGGAAGCCTCGTCGGCACGACCATCGCGCACTACAAAGTGAAGACAGCGGACTCTGTTCTCACATTGAACATGACTGGCACCCGCGCGAAATAGCGAGCTACAGGCGCGCGCCTGATTCCGCCGGCGGCTTGATCGGGGGAAGTGCCGCCTCGATCTCGCCGCGCTGCGGCTCGAGCCAGGGAGGGAGCACGAGGTGCTTTCCGAGCGAGGCAGGGTCTTCATCCACTGTGAAACCCGGTCCGTCGGTGGCGATCTCGAACAGAACTCCCCCCGGCTCGAGAAAGTAGACCGACTTGAACCAGAAGCGATCGATCACCTCGGTCGGACGCCTGCGCGCGCGGTCGATTCGCTCACGCATCTCCAGCTCGGCGTTATCATCCGGCACGCGCCACGCGACGTGGTGCACTCCGCCGGTTCCCCACCTCCCCCGCTCGGCGTCGGGGATTTCGCGGATTTCGAGATACCGGCCCGAACCGCCCCCACTGATAGCGAAACCGAACCACTTATGCTCCTCGCCGATGTCCACGAATCCGAGAACGCCGGTGAGAAAGCTCGACGTGATCGCGAGGTCGCGCTCCCACAGCCGGACGGAGTGCAATCCGCGGATCTGCTTCTCCACGGGCACGGGGCTCTCGCGCCAGGGAGTGAAGTCGCGCGGGTCCCCCGTTTCGTGAAGGACCAGCGGCAGCCCATGGGGATCGGTGAACGGAAGCGCGGACGTTCCGCGTCTCGTCTCGATCTCTCCGACGGCGAGACGGTGCTCCGCCAATCGCTCACCCCAGTAGTCGACGCTGCCGAGCGGTACCGCGAGCGACACTTCCATCGACAGACCGATACCGGGCTTTGCCGGGGGCATCTCCGGCCACGGGAAGAAAGTGATGTCCGTTCCCGGATGGCCTTCCCCGTCGGCGTAAAAGAGGTGATACGTTCCGGGAGAATCCTGATTGACGCTCTTCTTGACGAGGCGCATGCCGAGCACGCCGGAGTAGAAATCAACATTGTCCTGCGGATCGCCGGCGATGCATGTAACGTGGTGGAGCCCGGTTATGCCGGTCATAAGAGTATCCGCCATGTAAACGTCCGAATCGCTACGTAGCTTTACGTAGAGCGCGCTCGCTCGAATTCCAGCATCATTCTAGCTGAAGGTTCAGGGAGGCTGCAATGACCGCACTCACATGGCTTGCCAACTACGACGATGGGGTACCGTCGACGCTCGAGCCTTATCCATCCCGAAGCCTCACAGACTACCTGCGCGAGTCCGCGGGGCGCTGGCCCGACCGCCCGGCCCTGCTGTTCAAGGGCGCGACGGTCACCTACCGGAAGCTCGAACAGCAGAGCGACGCGCTGGCCGCCGCGCTCCTCGAGATGGGAGTTCGGGGCGGGGACCGCGTTGGCATTTGTCTTCCCAATTGTCCGCAATTCCTTGTCGCCGAATTTGCGACGTGGAAAGTGGGCGCGATCGCGTGTCCCTTCAATCCGACCTACACCGAGCGCGAGATGGAGGACGCCCTTCAAACGACGGGTGCGGAGACGGTGATCGTCCTCAACCGCTTCTATGGAAAGGTGAAGAGCATCCAGTCAAGAACTTCCGTAAAGCGGATCGTCGCCACGAACATCAAGGAGTATCTCCCATGGCTTCTCCGCTTCGGCTACACCCTGTTCAAGGAAAAGAAGGAAGGCGAGCGCATTGACGTCGCGGCCGGGGATTTTCGTTTCGCGAAACTTCTACGCCGATTCAGACGTTCCGCGCCACCAGCTTCTGAGGCAAGGCTGGATGATCCGGCCATCATTCTGATGAGTGGCGGCACCACCGGAATGCCAAAGGGCGTAACCGGATCGCACCGGGGAATGGTGGTCGCCGGCGTTCAGCTTCAGGCCTGGCTCCGGCCTGCGATGAAGGAATGGACTGACAAGATCATGCTTCCCCTTCCGCTTTTTCACGTGTATGGAAACACGGGCGTGCAGAGCCTGGCCTTCATCAATCACAATCCGATCGCGCTCATTCCCAACCCGCGCGAGCTGAGAGACGTCCTCAAGGAGATAAACAAGGTCAAGCCGGCCTTTATCTGTACGGTGCCGACGCTGCTCAACGGAATCATGAATCATGCGATGGCGCGCGAAGGCAAGGTGGATTTCAGCTCGATCAAGCTGTGTTTCTCCGGGGCGGCGCCGCTCATGGCGGAGACGAAGAAACGATTCGAGGATCTGACTGGCGGCGTGATAGTGGAAGGCTATTCACTCACCGAGGCACAGATGGCGGTCGTTGCCAATCCCGTTCTGGGCGAGAAGAAAATCGGCTCGGTCGGAATGCCATTGCCCGATGTCCGCATCGAAATACTCGACTCGGATGACGGATTCACTCCGGTCCCGCAAGGCGAAGTGGGCGAGATCGTCATCAGCGCTCCGCAGCTGATGCGCGGCTACTGGGAGAGGCCCGCCGAGACGAAGGAGATGCTTCGAACGAACGACCGCGGCGAGCGCCGGCTTTTCACCGGCGACCTCGGATACCTCGACGAAGACGGATACCTCTTCATCGTCGACCGCAAGAAGGATCTCATCAAGACGTGCGGCTTCCAGGTGTGGCCGCGCGAGATCGAGGAGGTGATTTCAACGCACCCCTCGGTGGCCGAAGTGGGTGTCGTCGGCCTGCCGGACAACATGCGCGGCGAAATCGTGAAGGCGTGGGTCGTTCTGCGTGAGGATTGCGCGCTGACTCCCGCCGACCTAAAGCTGTACTGCCGCGACCGGCTGGCGCCCTACAAGATTCCGGCGAAGTACGAGTTCGTGGCGGATCTGCCGAAGACGCAGATCGGCAAGGTCCTGCGCCGCGTGCTTAGGCAGACGCCGGACAAGAGCGACGAAGTCGTCGAGGTCTAAGGAATGGAGCCGGTCCTGCGCCCCCTTTCCTCGCTCTACTGCTGCTCGGCGCCCTGGCCCTTGTAAACCACGCCGCCTTTCATGACGAAGCTCACGTGCTCCGTGACGTGAATGTCCGCCAGAGGATTGCCGGGAACCGCGACGATGTCGGCGAACTTTCCCGGCGCGAGCGAGCCCACCTTCGCCTCCCAGCCCAGTAGCTTTGCCGCGTTCATGCCGCCGGCATTGAGCGCAGCCATCGGAGTCAATCCACCCCACTCGACCATCAGTCCGAACTCGCGGGCGTTGGTGCCGTGCGGAATCACACCGGCATCGGTGCCGAACGCGATCTGAACGTGGTTCGCGACGGCAATCTTCGTCGCGTTCCTCATTGCCGCTCCAGCCGCGAGCGCCTTCTCGGCCCGCAATCCCGTGAGCACGCCGCTCTTTGCGAAACGCTCCACGGCTTCGCCGGCCATCATCGTCGGGACGAGATAGGTCCCGCGTTGCGCCATCATCTTCGCTCCTTCCTCGTCGAGGAAAGAGCCGTGCTCGATCGAGGACACTCCCGCCCGAACGGCGATCTTGATTCCTTCGGTGCCGTGAGCGTGCGCGGCAACCTTGCGACCCAGCTTCGTAGCCTCATCGACCAGGGCCTTCATCTCCTCGTAGGTGTACTGCGTCGCGCCCACCGCGTCTCCCTCCGAGAGCACGCCACCCGTAGCGCACATCTTGATCACATCGGCGCCGCCTTTGACCTGATAGCGAACCGCTTGCCGAATTTGCTCAGG
>JADGQU010000261.1 GCA_017881545.1 Gemmatimonadaceae bacterium | reverse complement strand
ACGATGTCCAGTGTCCGCGACGGCATGCTGTAGTAGAACTCTTCCTGCGACTGCGGGAGCGAGAACGTGTCGGTTGTCGGAGGACGCGAGGTAATCGCAGTCGGCACCCCGAGAAATTCGGCGAGCTGGTAAACCTGGGTCTTATAGAGGTGGGCGATCGGCTTCACATCGGCGAGACCGTCACCACCCTTTACGAAGAATCCCTGATCGTATTCGAGGCGGTTTGGAGTCCCCAGAACCGCGTAGTGAAGGCGATCGGCGTGATAATATTCGAGCATCGCCCGCGTGCGTTGCTTGAAGTTCGAGGCAGCCACGATTTGACGGTACTCGGCGGCGGGAAGGCGAACCTTCTGCATCTCGCCCCCGGGAGGCTGAACGACGAGAAACGTGACGTTGAGACGGTCACTCTCGAGACGCTCCGCCGGTAACACGAGCTTGCATCCCCAATTGTCGGCAAACTCTGGCACGACTCGACGTATCGCCTCATTGCGGCGAAGATAGCAACCAGCGCCGTCCAGAATTTGGGCGATATCCTCCGTGACAGAATCGATTCCGAGTTGTTCCGCCATCATTCGCGCCAGCAGGAGGCTATCCGGATCGCTCTCCCGCTCGGGCATGAACAGTCCCAGGACACGGTTGGCTCCTACCGCCTCGACGGCGAGGGCAGCGCAAACCGAGCTGTCTACCCCACCACTCAGGCCAACGACGAAGCCCCTTCGCTTGACGTCCTCCGCAAGCTGCCTGCGCAACGCCTCCGCGATCCGCGAGGTCATGGCGGCCGGATCGATTTCCAGGGCTGTCAGTGTGGCGTTCATCAGATCGGAGGCTTGGAGGAGGTCAGCGAGAGAAATCCGTCGGAAATCCTCGACGCGTCGTGCGTTTCCCCCAAGTGCAAGCTTGGCACCCGCCATGAACACCCTTCACGCGAGCCTGTTCCATCCGCTTAACTCTCTGAGCCAGAGCGATTTAAGCGGTCAGCACTCCCCGCGTTTCATGCCTTGAGGAAGCAAATGTGTGGCAACCCCGCAACAGCCATGTTGGGGCCGCACGGAGTCCCGAACCGCCTCGCTTTAGGCCGAAATTGCCACCAGAACTCGGATGACGCCGTTGTCGTCGCTTACCGTCCGAATCCTGGTGTAAGCTGCATTTCGCTTCAGCCTGTCGGCCCAGAATTGGCCGTTGCCGGCTCCGACCTCGAAGCAGAGCGACCCGCCTGGCCTAAGGAAGCGCGGGGCATCCGCCAGCAGGCGCGAAATGACCGTCAGGCCAAACGCCCCGCCGTCGAACGCGAGCCGAGGCTCGTGCTGTGAAATTTCGGGCGCCATGACCGGCACCTTCGCTGACGCAATGTACGGCGGATTGCACGTAATCACTGCTGCCTGCTTATGGAGGTGTACGGCATCGATCCCTTCGAAGAGATCGCTGGCGACGAAATCTGTTCGCGAAGTCAGCCCGAGATGTTCAGCGTTGCGAGCCGCGAGCAGCAGCGCTTCCGCCGAGATATCCGCACCCACCACTTTCATTCGGGCGTCACAAGCTGCTAGTGCGAGCGCGACGTTTCCCGAGCCCGTACACACGTCGATCGCCAATACATCCGCACTTTCACGCAACGCATCTGCGAGAATCTCTGCCGCTGTCCTAGCCAGCAGTTCTGTCTCTCGACGCGGGATGAGGGCTTCCGGTCCACTCAGCATTTCCAGCCCGGCGAAATTCTGCCGTCCGGTCAGATGCGCCAGGGGCTTTCCAGCCTTTCGTAGCGCAACCAGGGCCGAGAGACCCTCCAGCTCGCCTTCAGCGAGTGTCGGGAGGCTGCCTTCGCCGCATCGCACCACGGACCGCGGCTGTCCGGCCGCTGCAAACCAGAGTGCCCGCGCTGTAAGCTCGAGAGTCTCCTCAGGTTTGTCAGGAAGCGGTGACCAACCACTCCCCAAAAGAGCGACGAGCTCTCGGAATCGTGACTCTACACCCGTGCCAGAGTAATTCATGACTCCGGTAAGCTGGCGGATTGTGCGGCCCTAAGATCGAACTTTCCGCTCGACGTGCGGGGCAACTCTGATCTCGCTTCAATTCTGCCAGGATGGAGATATGGTGGCAGCTCGGCGCGACAGAACCGGCGCACACCTTCGACGGTACCGTCGGGAGTGAGCACGACGTAGGCGACGATCAATTCTCCGCGCTTCTCGTCCGGCTCTGTCCCGACCATCGCTTCGACCACCTGACCAGAAGCGTAGACCACGTCGGCGATCTCGTCGGGACTCACTCGAAATCCCAGACTCTTGATGAGGCGGTCGCGACGGCCCACGTAGTAGAGGAGGCCGTCGGCGTCGCGACGAACCAGATCCCCAGAAAACACCACGCGTTCAGAGTCGGGCGCGCCGTCGCCGCGCAGCGGATTCGGGCGAAAAACGCGGGCCGTTGTTTCTGGATCGTTCCAGTAGCCGGCGGCAACCGTAGATCCGCGCTGCACCAGTTCGCCGACTTCACCGGGCATGCACGGCGTCAGATCATCTCGCAGGACGAATATCTCCGATCCGGGAATCGCGCGCCCGATCGAATCCGGGTGAGCGTCGACCAAGTCCGGCGGCAGGAAGGTCGCGCGAAATGCCTCGGTCAGGCCATACATGAGGAACAACTCGGCCTGCGGTTGCGCCGCGCGTAGCTGACGAACACCGTCAATCGGGATCCGACCACCGGTGTTGGTCATGGCGCGGAGACTCGGGATCGGCGCACTTCGGAAGGCGGAGTTTCCGAGTAGCTGCAGCCAGAGGGGTGGCACGCAAGGAAGAACCGTTATCGCCTCCTCGCGCAGGGTGGCCACGATTTGCTGCGGCAGTGGAGATCTCTCGACCACCAGGCGCGCGCCCGCGCCAAGGGCGCAGAGCAATTGATTGAAGCCGTAGTCGAAGCTGAACGGGAGCAAACTCGCGATCCGGTCGTCCGCGTGGATGCGCACGTAGCTGCTGACGGACCGCACTCCGCTCCACAAGTTCGCGTGAGTGAGGGTGACGCCCTTCGGAAGCCCGGTTGATCCCGACGTATAGATTATCTGGGCGAAGTCAGGCCCTACACGCCCCACCGGCACCAACTCATCCTCGCCACCGAGCTGGGCAACGTCGTACATGTTCGCGGTAGTCGAGATGGGACGTGGTTGTCGAGCAAGAAGTTCCGCGGTGGAGATGAGAGCAACTGATCCGCTGTGCGACAGAATGTGCTCTACCTGCCGGGGGCGAAGCGTTTCGTTCACGTTTATCGTCACCGCGCCACACGCCGCCGACCCAAAAAACGCCGCGGCCGCGTCTGCCCCGCGCTCCAGAAAAATTGCTACGCGGTCGCCTGGTGTTACTCCGGCAGCTTGGAGCGCCGCGGCGATGCGCGCGGCCCGTGCACGCAATTCAAGATACGTAACCTGAGCGTTGCGCTCGGCGATTGCGCATCGGTTGCCCGCCTGGTCGGCGGCGTGCCAGAGCAGAAGCGCGATGTTCGTGCTCTCGACAGGCCACGGCGGGATCGCTGACGTCAGCCGGTTGAAACTCATCGTGTTGAACGCCGAAGGATTCCGGCCAATGTCGCGCCGCATCTGTCGAGCCGATCAAATGAGGCCACGAATGCTTCGATCGGCTGTTGCCACGGGTCCTGTATTGCGCGGGTCGGAGATGGTAGCGGATCGAGATCACCCGCAACTACGATCCGCTCCCGGGCGACGCCGACATAGAGAATCATGTGGCGTGCCTGTCGCGCGTCCATCACGACAAGAAGATCGGCGCCACGGGCTTTGGCCGGCTGCAATGGCCGCGATCGGAACGACGAAAGGTCAATGCCTCGCTGGGCGCTCACCAGCAGCGAGAGGTCGGGGACAGGACGTCCCGGGCTGATGAAGCCGGCTGACGAAACATGGATGTCCGGCACCTCGCGCTTCAAGACCGCCTCGAGGTACGGGCTGCGACAGACATTCCCATAACAGACAACGAGTATGCTGCGCGGTCGCGGCATCTGGTGCAGCCGACTCTGCGCCGCCCGGTGTCGCTTTGCATGAAGCAGGCGGTCGGGCAGGTTGCGTATCGCATCATACAGGCTTCCGGGCCAGGCACGCCTAGGCATGGCGCCACTCTTTTCCCCGGTCAGTATTGTGAGCGTCGCGCGGCGAGGCATGTGGGCTGGCAATCCATTCCGTCAGCCTCCGCGCGTCGTAGCTGGTGACGCGAGAGTGCGTCGGAACCGTGAAGAGACGATCGCGCAACAACATCGATCCGTTGCCAGCCTGCTCTCCCGGTGCGAGAAGTGGTCGCAATTCCTGGTGCTGTTCCAGCGTGAGCGGATATCCGCGTATCGCCCCCATGGCC
>JADGQU010000260.1 GCA_017881545.1 Gemmatimonadaceae bacterium | reverse complement strand
CCACCCCCGATCGACACCCCCTGATTGCGGCCCGCGTACGCCATGCCGATCGTCGGCGAAATCGCGGAGAGTGTACTATCCGAAGTCGCGACGGCCGGGTTGAACCGATAGTGCAGGGAGTAGGCGTTGACATTGAAGTACGGTGACCAGCCAAGCCCGCCCATGCCGACGTACATGCCTATCAGATAAAACTGGGTGTGGCGCGAGTCCAGCTCCGCCGAGCCATAGAACGATGGGTGAAGATCTGATACTGGTATCTGCGCCTGTGCTGATCGCGCAAACGTCGTCAGACCCGCAATTGCTGCAAGCGCGATAACCGCATTCTGATGTGTTTTCAGTCTCATTTGTCTTCTCTCGGTTTGTAGTCCCTTCGACTCGTATCGCGCAATCGGCGCGCGAATCCTTTAGTAGGACGCGCGGCTTGAAACACGGAAACGCAATTCCAGCGTCGAAAAAAGATTTTCGCTAGTTTTGGCGGTGCGTCTCCATGGACGCGAAGGCCGACCAAAAGGAGTTCTGAATGGCTTCAAAGAGCGAATGCAGCTTCTATCGCTGGGACTCGATGAAGAAGGAGCGAGTCTCCGACATGCTCGAGCGCCGGCTCATCACAGGCGATCGCATGATGCTCGCGCAAGTGTACCTGAAAAAAGGGTGCATCGTGCCCAAGCACTCGCACGAAAACGAGCAGCTCACCTACATCCTCGAGGGCGCTCTCAAATTCCGGCTCGGCGATGACCAGGCCGAGGAAATCGTCGTCCACGCGGGCGAGGTGCTGCTCATCCCTTCGAACGTTCCGCACATGGCCGAAGCACTCGAGGAGACTCTCGACGTCGACATCTTCAGCCCCCCGCGGCAGGACTGGCTGGACAAGAAAGACGACTACCTGAGGCGCTAACCCTTGGACCTCGGTCTTCGCGGCAAGGTCGCGCTCGTATCCGCCAGCAGCAAAGGGCTTGGCCGTGCGATCGCCGAAGAGCTGGCGGCTGAAGGAGCGAATCTCGTCATCTGCTCGCGGGGACCGGAGGCGCTGCGCCAGGCCGCGGAATCGATCCGGAAGAGCTCGGGTGTCACGGTCGTGGACATCGCGGCCGATGTGTCCGAGCAATCGGGAATCGATCGCATCGCGAAAGCGGCGCTCGACAAATTCGGAAAGGTCGACATCCTGGTCACGAACTCCGGCGGACCGCCGAGCGGGCCGTTCGAGACCCTGACTCCGGAAATGTGGGACGCCGCCACCCGGCTGCTGCTGACGAGCGCCGTCGGACTCGTGCGCGCCCTCCTGCCCGGAATGAAGGAGAGGCAGTGGGGAAGGATCATCAACGTGACATCGATCGCGGTCAAGCAGCCGATCGAAGGTCTGATGCTCTCGAACAGTTTGCGCGCTGCCGTCACCGGATTTGCGCGCACGCTCGCCAATGAGGTGGCCCCGTTCATGGTCACGGTGAACAACATCCTGCCGGGCTACACGCGGACGGATCGTGTCGAGCAGCTGGCTCGCGCCGCCGGCGAGAGGTCGGGCGCTTCGGCGAAGGACACCTTCGCCAAGTGGGAAAAGGAAATTCCGATGGGCCGGCTCGGCGAGCCCCGCGAATTCGCCGCCCTCGCCGCCTTTCTCGCCTCGGAGCGCGCGAGCTACATCACGGGCAGCTCGATTGCGGTCGACGGAGGCTGGATCCGCTCCCTTCTCTAACCGCTCTCGTCTAACGCGGCGTCCTCAGAACGAGTAAACGCACGCCAAAGTGATGCCCTCTCTTAACAGCAGATCATTGGAGAGAGGGGTGCCAGCACAATCGGGCGTAGCAACAATGCAACCATATATTAGCCTCGCGATGAGCCCCAATCGATTCGGCAAAAGTAAAGGTCGCGACGCGAGTCCGCCCGCGAGCGTGTCGTACCGCGATCGCACGACGTACGCGCTCGACGCGCAGCTGGCGTCGCTCGCTTCCTCCGGGGACGATTCCGCGTTCACGACGCTTGTCACGCGCTTTCAGCCCGCCGTGTTCCGATGGGCGCTGATGTTCGCGAACGATCCGGATGACGCAGAGGACATCACCCAGGAGGTCTTTGTTCGTACGTATCGCCAGCTTGGTGCATATCGCTCTGACGGCCCACTCGAGGCTTGGCTGTACCGGATCACGAGAAGAACGGCGATCCAGATGAGGCGGACACGGAGCCGTCGCGGCCGTCTCGCGCTCTCACCCGGTGCCCGTCCAGCGCGTGACGTCTACACGACAGACCCGGGCGGACGCGTCGATCGTGAGCGTGCCGCCGGAGTCATCCACGAGCTTTTCGCCGGGCTCCCGCGCCGCCAGCGAGAAATATTCGACCTGGTCGACCTCCAGGGACTCTCGCCCGCTGAAGCGGCCGACCGGACCGGCATGAAGCCGGTCTCGGTGAGGGCCAACCTTTTCAAGGCGCGCAAGGCTATTCGAGAGAGCCTGCTCGCAACTCACCCGAGCTACCGCGAGCTGTCCCGATGACTTGCGAAGAATGCCTTTCAGAGCTCGCTACCGGGTCGTTGCGGGAGATGGCCGCCGATTCCGCGGTGATGCAGCACTGCGTGACGTGTCCCGACTGCTCGCGGCTCACCACACAGCTACGCGACAGGGAATACAACGCCGCCAACGTGCTCAACAACCTTCCGCCCATGAGCAATCCGATCACCGTGGCGGAGACATCAGTGCTCACCGCGCAGCGTCGGCGCGTCGGCCAGGTAGTTGTGATGCTGACCGGTGCCGCGCTCGTGATTACCATCTGGTTCACCGCGGCAAAAATATTCTTTCCCGCCATGAACCGGGGGGACCTGAATAACAGTTCAAGTCTGCGGACCGAGACGATTCCGCTTCAATGCCTGTCGCCGCAGCAGGCGGCGGACATCATCAATCCGTACGTCCGCTCTCATGGCAGCACTTACTACGTTCCGAGCTCCGGCATCTCGGCCATCACCGTGCGAGGAAATGCCGCCGAGGTGGCGAAATCCAAAGATCTCCTTCTGACTTTCGAGTCCGACCCGGCCGCCGCCTGTCGCCATACCGTGGGCGCGGATCTGAAGCTGCTCCAGGATGAAATTTTTGCTGCTCAGAAAAGTCAGGGGACCGGTTCCGCGTCCGACAAAGTGCCGACGGCGGTGAAAAAGCGGACCGCGGCCAAAGAATTGCCCGAGCCGAAAAAGCAGTAGTCATCGCCTCCCACTTCTCGAATCCGCGCCGGCACCCAACCCTTACATCCGAACGGCTGTCTAAATCTGGCGACGGCGATAAGCACCGCTCCGCCATTCAACCCGTTCAATCCTCATGACCATTCGTCGTGCGTCCCGCTGGTGCCTCTCGGTACTGGCCGTCCTCGCCGCTTCAAGCTCGGTCACCGCGCAGAACCCGTCGTATCCGACACAGCCCGCGGGTCAACCGGCTCAACCGACCACTCCCCCAGCAACGCCCACCGCAGCTGCCGCCGTTCGCGTCATGCGCGCGAGCCGGGCTCCGAGTCCCATCAATATCGACGGGAAATTGAACGAGCCTGCATGGGCCGCGGCGGTTCCCTCGGGCGATTTCACGCAGAGCTACCCCAAGGTGGGAGCCAAGCCTACCGACCCCACCGAAGTGCGGATTCTCTACGACGACGATGCCCTCTACGTCGGCGTACGGATGTTCGACGCGCGTCCGGACTCGATCGCCGCGCAGCTCGCCCGGCGCGACGTGTCGGGGATCTATTCCGACTGGGTGCACGTCATGGTCGATTCCTATCGCGATCGTCGCACTTCGTTCCGCTTCACCGTTAATCCTCGCGGCGTGCAGAAGGATGTTCTGGAGTACGACGACAATAAGGGCGAGGACATCAACTGGGATGCGGTCTGGCAGGTGGCGACCGCCATCGATTCGCTTGGTTGGACCGCCGAGTTCAGAATCCCGTTCTCGCAGCTGCGATTTGGCGGCCTGCCGAAAGGTGTGGAGCACCTCTGGGGGATTCAGATAATGCGCGATGTCGCGCGCCGGAACGAGCGCGACAGCTGGTCGCCGTGGAAGCAGACAGATCCCGGCTTCGTCTCGCTCGAGGGAGACCTCGCGGGGATCGTCGATATTCCTGTTCCTCGTCGTCTCGAGGTAATGCCGTACGTGAGTGGCAAGCTCACGCGCGCGCCCGGCAATCCCGCGAATCCATTTTATCGATCGAACGACGCCAAGCCGTCGGTGGGTGCCGATCTCAAGTACGGTCTTCCACGCGGACTCACTCTCACGGCCACAGTCAATCCTGATTTCGGCCAGGTGGAAGTCGATCCCGCCGTCGTGAACCTCTCGGCCTACGAGACGTTCTTCCCGGAGAAGCGCCCGTTCTTCGTAGAAGGGGCGAACATC
>JADGQU010000045.1 GCA_017881545.1 Gemmatimonadaceae bacterium | reverse complement strand
CGCCCGCCGCGACGACATGCCGCGTTCCGATGCGCGCCAGCACAGGCGCGAACATCGCACGAGTCCGCATTGCGAAGCTTTCGCGGGGTGTCGTGTCGGTCTCGATCTCTTCGCGAAGGATCTCGAGTACGCTGCGGTACGGCGCCTCCTCATGCTGCAAAGTCTTCGGTCCAGTTGCCAGAACTTCGTCCAACGCGGGCACATGCTCGATCGCCGCGTCATCTGCGAACTGCCCCTCGATGACGACTGTCGCTTTCCTAATAGGTGGGGCCGGAGCCCTCTCGCGAAGAATCGCAGGGGCGGGGGTAGGCGTCACCGCGACGGGCTCGCCAGAGAGCAACCGGAACCTGTCGGGCGCCGCAGCGTTGGCGGCTCCGCCGTTGTGCTCGATCGAGCCGTCGGACGCCTGGAGCTGGAGATCTGCGATTCGTTCCCGCGAGGCCCGGAGGCTGGAATGGTCGCCGCCGAGTGTGCGCTCACGAATCGTGTGGGCGCGCTGAAAAGCGGTAAGCGCTTCGCGGATCTTCCCGCGTGCGGCGCACGCCTCTCCGAAATGCTCTAGTGCCGTTGCGATCGCGAAGTGATTCGGGGCCAGGGTGCGCTCCCGAATCTCCAGAACGCGGCGCCACAGCTGCTCAGCTGATTCATGGCGTCCAAGCGCTTGTCGCACCGTCGCCAGGCTCGCCAGAACCGTCGCTACCTCGGGATGGTCCTCGCCCTTGTTCCGCTTCATCTCCAGGAGGCGAAGCAGGAGCGGCTCGGCAGCCGCGAATGCCGACTGCCTCAGATAGATGCGCGTCAGGTCGTTGAGGAGGAGAATGAGATCTGGATGATCCGACCCGACTGTGCGGTCCCCGATTTCCAGCGCCTTGCGGAACCACTCTTCCGCCTCGGCCTCGTTCCCCTGTTCCAGCTTAATCGCGCCGAGCCTTACGAGCGAGGCGAGATCGGAGGGCGGCCCTTCGTGCGCTTCGCCCGGCATGGCGGGGGAGCGCTGGATGCGATCTGCTGTCCCTCGATCCGTACCCGCGATCGGGGAATAGCTCTTCGCGTCGCTACGCTCGAGGTCTATTGCGGCGTCGGCCATGAACTGGACCCTCCCACGGTCATCCTCTCAACGGCGAGCGTCTCGCACGCAGGGGCGCGGTGACCGGGTCTGCGCGCCAAGCAAAGCGGGGGCAAGTCGGGGACCATATGTAACATGCGTTTTGCGCAGGTCAGCGCCCGCTGGAGGTGTGGGATGGACGCAACACCGCCCGAGAGTGTTGCATCGGCGCAACGATATCGGGCTAGAGCGGCCGGAACGGCCAGTCTGCGCGGCTCAGAACGGCTGACGTGTCAGCCTTTTGCTTGACGGTGGTTTGTCCTGGCCAGGGTCGATGCCTTGCCTTGCTCAGGGCTTGTCGTCCGGGACGGGATGCTCTGAGTCCACCAGGCTCGAGTCCCCCGGCTTCTTCGACATCCAGGCAACCGTTAGCGTCCCGTCGTTCTCCATGGTGACGGCCTGGACATCCTCGACGCGAGTTACTCCCTCGGCTCGAATGGCGCCCCGAACCTCCTCCTCCGTCACGCGCTCCTTTTTCATCGCGTCAGGAATGAACTCGCCATTGGATAGCACGAGCGTAGGCTTGCCGTTGATGATTCGCTCCGCCGCGGGGAACCGGGCCGCGAGGTAGGAAAGGAGCATCTGGATTGCGATCAGAGTCGCAAGCGCGGCGATGCCTTCGATCAGGGTCACGTCCTTGGAGATGATCATCGACGCAAACACAGACCCGACCGCGACGACGAACACGAAGTCGAAGACATTCAGCTTGGACAGCGTTCGCTTGCCTGAAACGCGCAACATGATGAACAAAGCGACGAAACCCACGATCGACAGCGTCACCGTACGCTCGACGTTGTACCAGCTCTCGAAATAGAAGGGTGTGTGCCCCATCATCCTCGTCTGTGAATGGGCGGAGCGAACACAGACACCGCCCACGGGTACTCTGTAGCAGGGATCGCGCCGCCTCACGTGTATATTTGAGACGAATGAACAATCTCGCATGGCTTCTCTTGTTGCCCGTTGTCATCCCCCGCGATGCACCACTTCCGCGGAATGCCGGCAATCTCTCGCTCCGCCCCGTCCGCTGGACCGTGGTTGGCGGCAGCTCGCCGCGAGACGTCGTTTCCGGACGCACCGTTCCGATCACGGTGCAGGCCGACATCGCAAAGGGTTGGCACATCTACTCGCTGACCCAGAAGCCAGGCGGCCCGATCCCGCTGCGGCTTGAGCTTGTCGGCGCTGCTGACGTGCTCGTGCGCGGCGTGATCGACGCTCCGAAGCCGGAGCGGATTTTCGACAAGAATTTTGGATTCGAAACCGAGCTCTACTCGGGCCGTACGAGGTTCACGATTCCGGTGGGAGTGCCGGGTCATTCGCTCGCGGGCGTTCGAAAATTCCAGATTGGCGCCCGCTATCAGGTGTGCAGCGACAAGGTCTGTCTGCCCTCGCGCGTAGACAAGCTCGACGTAGCGATTCGCATCGCGGGACGGCAATGAGCTCGGGGTTTCTCTGGCTCGCGGCGAGCACGGGCCTGCTCTCGCTTTTCACTCCCTGTGTTTTCCCGATGGTGCCGGTCACCATCGCGTATTTCTCGACACCTCACGATCGCGAGTCGTCGAGCGTGCGGAGAGCGCTGCTGTTCGGGCTGGGAATAGTCGGGACGTTCACGGTGCTCGGTCTCGCGCTGGCGGCGGTGTTCGGGGCGGCCGGTCTCAATCGGTTCGCGGCCGATCCGTGGGTGAACCTGACGCTTGCGGCTCTCTTCCTTTTGTTCGCCGCGAGTTTGCTCGGTTGGCTCGAGCTGCGACTCCCGTGGCAGTTCGTGAACGCCGTGGATCGTTCCGCGCGCGAAGCGCCACAGGGCAGCTCGCTCGGCGCGCTCCTCATGGGAGCAACGTTCACGCTGACGTCGGTCACCTGTACCGCGCCCTTCGTGGGAACGCTGTTGGTGCTCGCATCCCGGGGATCGTGGGCGATGCCGGTTGTGGGAATGATCGTCTACTCGACCGCGTTCGCGCTGCCGTTCGTTGCGCTCGCGTTTGCGCCACGAATGGTTTCCAGACTGCCGCGCTCGGGAGAGTGGATCCTGACGCTTCGCGTTCTCATTGGAATCCTCGAAGTCGGCGCGGCCGTCAAATTCGTCTCGAATGCCGATCTCGTTCTGGGGTGGGGAATATTCACCCGACAGGTGGTGCTGTTCACGTGGATGTTGCTTGCGATCGTCGCCGCCGGTTATCTCGGACGCGATCTGCGGGCGAAGGCCGGACGACGCGAATTTCGCCTGGCGGGAATCGTCCCGGTCGTGGTCGCGCTCCTTCTCGCTGTCTGGCTCGGGTCGGGATTAAGCGGGCGACCCCTGCGCCAGATCGAAGCATTTCTTCCCCCGGCGGCCCCGGTCGCATCGCTCGCCTCGAACGGCGGGGCAGTCCCCACGTGGCTGCTCAACGACTACGACGGCGCGCTCAAGGCGTCGCGAACATCGGGCAAGCTGGTCTTCGTCGACTTCACCGGATACACGTGCACCAATTGCCGGTGGATGGAAGCGAACATCTTCAGCCGTCCCGATGTTGGCGCCGAGCTGGGTCAATTCGTTCTGGCGCGCCTGTACACCGATGGCGAAGGCGCGATCTACGAGAGGCAGCAGGCTTTTCAGGAGCATACGTTCGGGACGGTTGCGCTCCCGCTCTATGCGATCGTCGACGCCGACGGCAAAGTGCGCTCGACGTTCACGGGCCTCACACGCGACCCGGCAGAATTCATCGCGTTCCTCCAGCGCGCGCGCGGCTAGCCCGCCGCGACGCGATCAGGGCTTCTTCGGCGCGGGCGCGACTCCCGCCTTGTGCGCACGCTGGAGCACCTCTTCGGCCGTCGCCAGCGGCCCGTGGTGCGCCGCCTTCTCCTTCTCGATTTTCTTGGCGACCGCGTCGGTCTCGCTGTCCTTCTTTCCGCCCCGGAATATGAACTCGGGAGCGAGCACGATGCCGAGCACCGTCAGCGGAAGAATTTGCAACGTTTGAATAAGCAGGGAGACCGCGATCGCGTCGTTTTGCGACACACCGAACTGCCCGGCCATCAGCGCGTACACGAACTGGAAAAATCCGACGTTGCCCGGAGTAGCCCGGATGATCAATCCGACGTTGATGCCGAGCAGGCAGGCCAGACTTCCAGCGAGCGGGATGCTGACGTGCGCGGCCGCGGCCGCAAGCTCGAACGTCCACAGCTGGCACGCCCATGACACCAGCGACAGCAGGATCGCCGCGACGAATCGGGGCCCCGTTGCCAGGCGTCCAGCCGTCTGGCCGAAACTCTTGAAATACGCGCGGAATCGTCCCCACGCGGTGCGAGGTCTGGCGCGCCGCTCGGGGACGTGCTCCGGCTTGATGTGACGCGTAGCGTAGACGAAAAACGCCAGCAGCAGAACTATGACGACGAGCAGTATCTCCGCCGGCACTTTCCAGCGCTCGAACTGCGGCGGAAGATCGAATGCGAGAACTCCGTACACCAGCAGAATCACGAATCCAATCGGGTCGAACAGCTTCTCGAGCGCCATTGAAGCGAGCACCGTGGAGCTCGAGACGCCGGTTGCACGTGACACGAACACCACTCGCGCTGCGTCGCCGCCGCTCGCGACGAGAACGTTGTTGAGTCCCGCGCCCGCTACGGTCGCGCGCACCGCGAGCGGGAGAGACTTGATGCCGATCGGGCGCAAAAAGAGCCACCAGCGGACGCCCTTGATGAGGACTGAGAGAAAGTTGAGGCCGATGGCAGCGGCGAGGAGCGGGAGCGATGCGTGCCGCATCGAGTTCCACGCTTCGTGCCAATTGATCTTTGTTGCGAAGTAAATGAGGAAGACGAGAATCGCGGCGGAGAGCGCCCAGCGAATTCCTTTCTTCAGACCAGGGCTCATTCAGTCGGCAGAGTCGCGAACCCGTAGCCCTGATCTTTCAGGCGGTCGATGATATGGGGGAGCGCCGCGGCCGTCTGCATCCGATCGCCGTCCGGGTTGTACCCATCGCCGTCGTGGAGCAGCACGATCGAGCCGGGAGAAACTCCTTCGAGCGTGCGGCGCACGATCTCGTCGACTCCGGGGCGATCGCTGTCCCAGACGCCGAGCGACCAACCCACAGTACGCTCGCCATACGAGAGCGCGATCGGAGTGGTCCATGGACTCCGAAAGCCGTGAGGAGCGCGGAAGTACCGCGGCGCCGGAGCGCCTGCTCGCTTGATCGCTCGAATTCCGAGACGAATGTCGCGGCTCACGTAGAACGGGCTCTTGAACTGGAGCTTGCGGTGGAAGTAGCCGTGATTGCCGAGCTGGTGGCCTTCCTGCGACACCCGTCGAACGAGCTCTGGCCACCGCTCGGCGTGACTCCCGAGCACGAAGAAAGTCGCCGGCACTCCTTTCTCAGCGAGCGTGTCGAGAATGAGCGGAGTCGCGTCCGGGTTCGGACCATCATCGAACGTCAACGCCACGACCTTGCCGTCGCCGGCAATCCTGCCCAGCGCGGGGCCGAACAGCGGACTGTTACGGTGGAAAGCACCGTGCACCGCTCCGCCAATTACCGACATTCCCAACGCTGCATACCCGATCATTCGCGTGTAGCCCGTCCCAGTACGGCTGTATAGATGTCGAGCACCGCCTCGGTCACCTTCGACCAGGAATACTGCTCCGCCTCTTGCCGGCCGCGCTTTCCGAGTCTGGCCCTCAGGGTCTCATCGTCAAGCAGCCTCACCAGAGCATCGGCGAGAGCATCTCTATCCCCACTCTGCACCATTAGTGCCTCGCGCTCGTGTTTCACCACATCGCGGAAGCCGTAGATGTCCGAGCAGACGACGGGCGTCTCGCACGCCATCGATTCGAGCAGGGTGATTCCGAACGAAGCCTTGGTGGTCGGGCAGGCGTACATCGAGCTGTGCGCGTAGTAACCGGGCCGTTCGCCGAGTACTGAGCCGACGAAGGTGATATCCGGGTCGCCACCGGCGGCGCGGTAGTAATGCTTGCGCAGCGGGCCATCGCCGACCACCACGAGCTGAGCCTCGCGGTTTCTGCCGCGGACTTTCTGGAATGACTCTATGAGGGTGGTGAGGCCGTTGCGGGGATCGAATCTGCCGAGGAAGAGAATGACGGGAACGTCGGTGCGCAGGGCGGCGGGGCGGGGAACGTGCGGGTTGAAGACATCGGTGTCGATTCCGTTCGGAACGATCGTCCAGTTCGCCTCGAAGTATCGATTGAGAGCGATCGTCGTCGAGTGCGACACCGCGATTGCGGCGTGGAGCTGATCGAGTCGCTTCTGGAAATAGCGGTTTCCGATTGCGTAGGCGAACGACCGGTCGAAGTAGGTATGGAACGTCCCCACGACCGGACAGTCCGCTTCCTCGATCGCCATGACCGGAAGGACTGGGCTAAGAGGCGAGTGGACGTGAATGATATCGTACTGCCCGAGGCTGAATACGCGGCGCAGGTTCTTTCTCAGCTCGAGTCCCCAGGTGAATCGCGCTTGCGATCCATTTGCGTACACTGGCTGGCTGTTGCCGATGCGAATGACGTGCGGCTCTTCCCGCGCGCCGGGGATGTTCGATGTGATGATGTCGACGTGGTGTCCGTAACGTCGTGCCTCGCGTGCGAAGAAGTGCACGTGCTCGCAGATGCCACCAAGGTGGGGATAGTAGTACTCCGTCACCAACGCAATCCGCAGTGGACGCGCGTGCTGATTGCGCGCCATCGGTAGCGATCCCGCCGGCATCAGCTCGATGCGGCGCGAGTGCGCCAGCTTACGCGTTAAGAGCGGCATGGGCGGCGGCTAAGCGCGCGATTGGAACTCTGAATGGAGAGCAAGATACATAGTCGAGACCGATAGAATGAAAAAAAGAAATGGAGCGCGGCTCGCCGCCGTGCTCCCCGCAGATCCCCAGCTTTATCTTAGGACGAACTTGTCGCCCATCCTCAACAGCCATCCTTACGAGCCTACCCACCCCTTCAGTGTCAAGCACCTGGAACGGATCGTCTGCAAAAATACCCCGATCGACGTAAGAGGGAAGGAACCGCCCCGCATCGTCCCGGCTCAGCCCCAGTGTAGTCTGCGTCAGGTCATTTGTTCCAAATGAGAAGAATTCGGCCGATTCCGCGATCTGTCCAGCAGTGAGCGCCGCCCGCGGCAACTCGATCATCGTCCCGATAATGTACGGGATCTTTTCTCCCATTGCGCCGAGCACACGCTCGGCCACGTCCTCGATAATCGCGCGCTGATTGTCGAATTCCTTCACCGTCGCGACGAGTGGAATCATGATCTCGGGCTTTACTACGATTCCACGCCGCATCGTGCGTACCGCGGCCTCGAGAATCGCGCGAGCCTGCATCTCTGTAATCTCCGGGTAAGTAATCCCCAGCCGGCACCCACGGTGCCCCAGCATGGGATTCGTCTCACGAAGAGACTCGATGATGCGATTCAGGTCGGCGCGGGGAATGTCGAGAGTGCGAGCAAGAAGCTTGGACTCTTCGCCCCCGTGCGGAAGGAACTCGTGCAAGGGCGGGTCCAGCAGCCGAATTGTGACGGGAAGCCCATCCATTGCCTCGAAGATTCCCTCGAAATCCGTGCGCTGCATCGGCAGCAACTTGTTGAGCGCGCGCCTGCGCCCGCCCTCCTCGCGCGCGACGATCATCTCGCGCATCGCAGTGATGCGGTCGCCTTCAAAGAACATGTGCTCGGTTCTGCACAGACCTATGCCTTCGGCGCCGAAGCTGCGCGCGATGCGCGCGTCGCGCGGAGTGTCGGCATTGGCCCGCACGCGCAGAGTACGGACCTCATCGGCCCAGCTGAGCAGCTCGGCGTACGCCTGAAAGAGGGGCGCGGACGCGCGAGGAAGAGTCCCGTTCGTCACGCGCACTACTTCGCTCGGTATCGTCGACAGATCGCCGGCGAAGACACGGCCAGTCGCGCCATCGAGCGTCAGCCAGTCGCCCTCGGCGACGTGGGTCCCATTGACGCTGAAGCTCTTCCGCTCCAGATCGACGTGGATGTCCTTGCAGCCGACGATCGCGCATTTCCCCATTCCTCGCGCGACGACCGCGGCGTGGCTCGTCATTCCTCCGCGCGCGGTGAGAACGGCGCGTGCCGCGACGATGCCGTGGAAATCCTCCGGTGTCGTCTCATCGCGCACCAGGATCACGCTCTCTCCGGCGAGCGCGTGCTGTGCCGCGGTATCGGGGTCGAATACGGCGCGACCGCTGGCGGCGCCCGGGCTCGCCGGAAGTCCGACGCAGAGTGGTGTCGCGCGAATCGACGGGTCGATGATCGGATGCAGGAGCTGATCGAGGTCCCCGGCCGGAACTCGTCGCACCGCTTCGATCTTGTCGATCAGTCCTTCGCTCACCATGTCGCGCGCGATGCGCACGGCGGCGGCGGCTGTGCGCTTGCCGCTCCGGGTCTGGAGGAGATAGAGCTTGCCGCGCTCGACCGTGAACTCGAGATCCTGCATGTCACGGTAGTGCTTCTCGAGCCGGTCCTGCGTATCCAGCAACTCCTTGTAGGCGCCAGGAAGTGACTGTGCCATGTCGTCGATGTCGAGCGGAGTGCGGATTCCGGCGACGACGTCTTCGCCCTGCGCGTTGACCAGGAACTCGCCGTAGAAGCGCTTCTCGCCCGTCGACGGGTTGCGCGTAAACGCGACGCCGGTTCCGGAGTCATCTCCCAGATTGCCGAACACCATCGCGACGACGCTGACCGCCGTCCCCAGATCTTCGGCGATCCCATTTACGCGCCGGTAATCCCTTGCCTTCCTGAGGGTCCAGGATTTCCAGACGGCCTCGATCGCGCCCCAGAGCTGCACGACGGGATCGCGAGGGAAATCGGCGCCGGTGCGATTCCGTACGAGCGACCGGTACTCGTCGACGAGCGTTTTCAAGATGCTTTCGCTGAGCTCGGAGTCGGAGACTACGCCCTCAGTCATCCGCTTTGCTTTCAGCAGGTGCTCGAAGTCGTGGCTCGAGACACCGAGCACGACGTCCGAGTACATCTGAATGAAGCGGCGGAACGAGTCGTAGGCGAACCGCGCATTTTTGCTCTGTTCGGCGAGCGCGGTCACGGCGCGATCGTTGAGACCGAGGTTGAGGATCGTCTCCATCATTCCGGGCATGGAGACCGGCGAGCCTGATCTCACGGAGACGAGCAGCGGATTCTTCGGGTCGCCCAGCTTCTTGCCGGTCTCTTTCTCGAGACGCGCGACGTTGCCCTCGACTTCAGCGCGGAGCTTGTCGGAATACTTTCCGCTACCGAGGTACTCGATGCATTCGCTGCACGCGATGGTGAATCCCGCCGGAACGGGAACGCCGAGATTCGTCATCTCGGCGAGGTTAGCCCCCTTGCCACCGAGGACGTTGGTCATGTCGCGCGTCCCCTCGGCGCTCCCGTTGCCGAAGAAGAAAACGGACTGAGCCATGGGCGTCAGCAGCCGCAGCCGAAGCGGAGCTTCTCCGGGTCGGCGGGTGGTGGCGTGGGATAGTCGCCCGAGAAGCAGGCGTGACAGAACCCCGACGGTCCACCAGGCACCGATTCGAGCATCCCGTCAAGCGTGAGGTACCCGAGCGTATCCGCGCCCACCGCCGTAGTGATCTGGTCGATGCTCATGTTGGCCGCGATCAGCTCCTCACGCGTCGGCGTATCGATCCCATAGTAGCACGGCCCCGTGACCGGCGACGAGCTGACGCGCAGATGTACCTCGCGTGCTCCGGCAGCACGTACCATGTTGACGAGTCCACGCGTGGTCGTGCCGCGAACGATGGAGTCGTCCACCATCACCACGCTCTTGCCGCGCAGCACTTCGCGAACCGCGTTGTACTTCACCTTGACCTTCGCATCGCGTCCAGCCTGTGTCGGCTGGAGAAATGTGCGTCCCACGTAGTGATTTCGAATGAGCGCCAGCTCGAGCGGCAGGCCCGACTCCTCGGCGAATCCGAGCGCGGCCGAGTTCGACGAATCCGGAACGCTGAAGACGAGATCCGCGGTCGGGGCGGGGAAGTCGCGCGCCAGCCGGCGTCCGAGCTCGCGACGCGCCCTATCCACGGAGCCGCCAAAAACCTGGCTGTCGGGGCGCGAGAAATACACGTACTCGAAGACGCACTTCTTCGATTCCAGCTTCTCGAGGGGAAAGATGGAGCGCATCCCGTTCTCGTCGATGGCGATGATCTCTCCGCGCTCGACTTCGCGTTCGAGCGTCGCGCCGAGAAGATCGAGCGCGCAGGTCTCGGACGCGAAGACCGTGGCGTCGCCGAGCTTGCCCATCACCAGTGGCCGCCACCCGCGCGGGTCGCGCGCCGCCAGCAGTGTGTTTCCAACGATGACCGTGAGACAGTAGGCTCCCTCGACGCCCTTCAGGGCATCGGCGAGCCGATGCTCCGGCTTAACTGAAGACGACCGTGCCATCCTGTGAACCAGGACCTCGGAATCCATTGTCGTCGTGAAGATCGATCCGGCGTCCTCGAGCTCCCGTCGCAGCTCGGTGGCGTTCGTCAGGTTTCCATTGTGGGCAAGACCGATATGCCCATCGCGAAACCTCGCGAGCATGGGCTGAGCGTTCTCGATCGTGGAAGAGCCGGCGGTGCTGTAACGCGTGTGGCCGATTGCGATGTTCCCGCGCAGCGTCTGGACGTCTGGCGCCGCGAACGCTTCTGATACGAGACCCATTCTCTTGATGGCCCTCGCACCCTGCTCACGATCGGCCGCGACGATGCCCGAGGATTCCTGCCCGCGATGCTGGAGCGAGTAGAGGCCGAGGTGCGTCAGCGCCGACGCATTGTCATCACCGTAGATCCCGAAGATTCCGCACATATCAGTGAGCCGCCACTGGAGCCAGCTCGTCGAAGGTCGCGTGCTCGGGCGTGCGGGCCATAATGGTCGGGATGGTCTCGTGATAGGCGCGACGGAGGCGCGCCAGCGGGCTGCGGATCGATCTCTTGGGCAGCTTGATCGCGAGAGCATCCGACGTGCGGAGCACTCTTCCGATCTGAGCGCAGGGAACTCCAGCCTTCGCGGCGATCTCGATCACGCGTTCGGGCGACGGGCTCGATACCACAATGCGTCCCTGGCTCTCACCGAACAGAATCGCGCGATCAGCCAGCGTTGAATGGCTCGACAGGTCGATTTCCGCTCCGCTCCCGCTTTCAGGATTGGCAATGCAGCACTCGGCTATCGCGATCGCCAGTCCGCCGTCGCTGCAATCGTGCGCCGAGCTCACGACGCCGGCGCGGATCGCCTCGAGCAGCGCGTCAATCAAAGCCTTCTCCCGCGCGACGTCGCACCGCGGTGGCGCCCCGAGAACCTTCCCGTGAATGGTGGCGAGGTATTCGCTGCCGCCCAGCTCACCGCCAAGCGCGCCGAGCAGAAGTATCGCGTCGCCATCGCGCTGAAAAGTTGCGCGCGTTATGTGCGACAGGTCGTCGATCAGCCCGACCATGCCGATCACCGGTGTCGGATACACCGCGCCCGACGGACTCTCATTATAGAGGGATACGTTTCCTCCGGTCACCGGAGTCCCGAGCGCGCGACAAGCCTCTCCCATTCCCGCTACCGCTTCCTTGAACTG
>JADGQU010000259.1 GCA_017881545.1 Gemmatimonadaceae bacterium | reverse complement strand
CGCCGATCTTCGCTCCCTGCAGCTGCAACTGGCTCAGTATGTCGATCGCTGTCTTCGTCACGTTAGTTCCGGCGCTGTAGTCCTGACTCTTTGTGTATTGCGTTTCTGCCTCGTCCTTCTTCACTTCCACGAAGCGGACGTTCTCAGCCTTTACCTTTTCAGTGTTACGCGAGCCGGCACGGGCGGTGGCAAAAACCGCCAGGAAAACGATAAGCGAGTGCAATATTATGCTGAAGATGGTCCCGCCTGCGGACCGACCTTTCTTGTTGGTTCTCTTGGATTCCAGTAGACGCATCATGAGATGGCTCCCCTGTTGAAATACGCACTCCTCTATAAGGCAAACAACTGGCCAAGTTGCCCCTTTTTCGGGCACGAGAAACTGCCCGTTTTGGCATGAAAATGCTTGGGGTTTGGAGTCCCCTAAATGCAGAAGGGGCACGGACTTAGCCGTGCCCCTTGTACTGCCGAGCTTGACCCGCGAGGCCTGCTAATTTCCGGTGGGCTTTTTCTTGGCCGGCGCCTTCACCGAGATGGCCTTTTCAGGGGTAGTTTTGGCGGGAATCGATGCTGATGGGGAGCGTCTTCGGCTAAGGATTCCGCACATCGTCTCGAAGGCATTTTTGCCCGGAGTTCCAGGCTTCGGGCGGTCCCAGACCATATGCGCCTGGTCGCGAGGATCGACCTCTCCTTCGTCGCGGACCAGCACGTTGTTGACGGCGTAAACGGTGCTCCGCACCCTCTTCACCCTCACTGGGGAGCAGCGCACGTAAGCCCGTTCGACGAGGCGGGTGTACTGTTTCTTGTTCTCCAGAATGCGCGGCCTCGCGTAGTCCCAGCTCGTCACGGTGTTCCATGTGCCCGGGGACTGAAGTGAGACGGTGGCCGTGTCGAAAATGACGGTGATGTCCCCGTCCTTATACACCTGGCGCCATGGGGCCTGGGCGCTCGCGACGCCCGGGACGGAAACACAAGCGAGCAGCAAAATCCAACTAGCGTAACGAGTCATGGAATCTCCTAAGGTCCGGTGCGCGCACTACTCACGCCTGTATGTAATCGGCGTGACAGCCCCCCGTGCGAAACTTTACAGGCTTGGATTATAAGCACCCTACACGCGGCGTCGCCACTCAGCTGATGCGATGAAGTTCAAAATTCCCCGGGCAATCGGACCGGCCGTAATGGCCGTCGCGGTCGCCATCGCGCTCCTTTTGCTGGAACACCAGCTCAAGGCGTACCGCTACACGGACTTGATGCGCCAGGTGTGGACTCTTCCACATTCGCACCTCGCTCTGGCACTTCTGCTCACGGCGGTCGCCTACGCCGTTCTCCCCGGATACGACGCGATCGCTCTGGCGTATGTCGATCATCCGCTGCCCCTTCGCCGAATTGCCTTCGGATCTTTCATCGCCTACGCGTTGAGCCACAGCCTTGGCTTCCCGCTGCTGACCGGCGGACCGGTTCGCTATCGGTTCTGGAGCGCGTGGGGATTGTCGACCTCCGAGATCGCCCAGGCGATCAGCTTTGCCGGAGCGACTTTTGTCATCGGCATGATCGCCGTCGCCGGGTTCGTCTTCGTCCTCGAGCCAACGTCGACGATCCAGTTGCTGCGCTTGCCATTCCCCTCGCTCAAGCCGGTCGGCGCGGTTTGTCTGGCGCTTGTGGCCGTCTATCTCGTACTCAGCGCGACCCGCTACAAGACATTCCGTATCTTCGATTGGGAATTCCCCGTTCCCTCGACCCGACTCGCGCTCGCACAGCTGCTGGTCGCCGTCGTGGACTGGACCGCCGCTGGCGCCGTGCTCTACGTGCTGCTGCCGCCCGGATACCAGCTCGCCTTTCTTCCCGTGCTCGGCGTCTTTCTACTCGCGCAATTTGCGGGAATTCTCAGCCACGTTCCTGGCGGCCTTGGGGTGTTCGAGGCGATCGTGGTCCTTCTTCTCAGGCCCTACCTGCCCGCCTCCTCGATCGTCGGATCGCTGCTGGCATATCGCGCCATCTATTATCTGCTGCCATTGGTACTGGCGCTCGCATTCCTCATCGCCTTCGAGGTACAGCGCCAGCGCGATCGCGTGGCGGAGGTGGCGAGCCTCGCGGGTGGAATCGTGGGGCGGTGGATGCCGACGCTGCTTCCACAGATTCTTAGCGTTTGCACGTTCGTCGCCGGCGTCATTCTGATCGTTTCCGGAGCGACTCCGGCTGTGCGAAGCAGAGTCACAGCACTCGATTCGGTGCTCCCTCTCGGAATCATCGAGCTCTCCCATTTCGCGGCGAGTGTCGCGGGAGCGGGACTGGTGCTTCTGGCGTGGGCGATCAGGCGCCGGCTCGACGCCGCCTACACACTTACCATCGCGATCCTCGTAATCGGGATTGTCGCATCGCTGCTGAAGGGACTCGACTGGGAGGAAGCGTTCGCGCTCACCCTCGTCCTCGCCGCGCTGATTCCGTCCAGGCGGGCGTTCTACCGCAAGGCCGCGATCACGAGCGAACCATTCAGCCACGGCTGGATCGCCGCCGTCATCGTCGTCGGAGTGGTCACGACCTGGCTCGCGTTTTTCTCGTACAAGGGCATCGACTTTACCAGCCCGGTGTGGTGGACGTTCAGCGGGCGGGGAGACGCTCCCCGCTCGTTACGCGCGATGATCGGAGTACTCGGTGCCCTGCTCCTCTTCGCGCTGTCCCGCAAGCTTCGGCACGCGGGGGCAGACCCGGAGCTTCCCACGTCGCGCCAGCTCGACATCGCAGCGCGCATCGCCGCCTGCTCCCCGGACACGAACGCTCATTTGGCACTCCTTGGCGACAAGGCGCTCATGTTCAGCGAGACGGGCCGCAGCATGATCATGTACGGAGTGGCCGGCCGGAGCTGGATTGCGCTCGGGGATCCGCTCGGCCCTGAAAGCGAGAGTGGCGAGCTCGCCTGGAGATTCAGGGAGAGCGCTGACCAGCACGGTGGATGGCCGGTGTTCTACGAGGTCAGCGCGAAACACCTTCCCATCTACATCGACCTCGGCCTTACGCTCTTCAAGCTCGGGGAGGAAGCGATCATCCCGCTGACCGACTTCTCGCTCGAGGGTGGTGGCCGAAAGGCGCTCAGGCGCACTCGCAAGGATGCGGTGAAGGCGGGCGCGACCTTCGAAATGATCCCGCGTGAGGACACGCACATCTTTCTTCCGGGACTCAAGCTGATCTCCGACGAGTGGCTCGCCACCAAGCGCACGAAGGAAAAGGGATTCTCGCTCGGCCGTTTCGACGAGGAGTATCTGAAGAGCTTTCCAGTCGCATTGGTCCGCGTGGGTGACGCCGTGGTGGCGTTCGCCAACGTCTGGGTCGGGGCCGACCACACGGAGATCTCTGTCGACCTCATGCGCTACACGTCTGTCGCCCCCGCGGGCGTGATGGAATTCCTGCTCATCGAGCTGATGCTCTGGGGTAAGACAAACGGGTACCAGAGATTCAACCTCGGCATGGCCCCACTCTCCGGGATCGAAAATCGCAGCCTGGCTCCGCTCTGGAACAGGGTGGGGGCGCTGCTGTTCAGTCGAGGCGAGCCGTTTTATAACTTCCAGGGTCTCAGACAGTACAAGGAGAAATTCGATCCGATATGGGAGCCGAGGTATCTCGCATCACCGGGGGGGCTGGTTCTGCCCAGAATTCTTACGAACATTGCGTCGCTGATCTCGGGCGGACTCGCGGGGGTGGTGTCGAAGTGAGGACCATCGCGCGCTTCGGGTGGCTCGCGTGTGGACTCGGTTACGGGTCAAAATGAGAATCGTCGCGTTCTTCGCTCTGCTCACCCTCGCGTGCGCGCCCGCGCACTCAGCATACATCCCGCGTGATCCGGAACTCCAGCGGGAGCCTCTTTACTTTTATCCCAAGCAGGGAGACTCGCGGCATCCAAAGGCGGGCGTCTTTTTCCTGGGCAACGACCTCGGATTCTGGGAGGCGCACCAGAAGCTCGCCGAGCGTCTTGCCGCACACGGTTACGCGGTGGTCGGCTTCGATGTGAAGAAGTTTCTCGATCGCCTTCCCGATTCCGCGCTTCTGCGCGACAGTATCCTCGTCCATGATCTTCCGGACCTGATGAAGCGGTCGCTCCATGAAATTGGAGCGGACTCGGTGCCCATCGTCATCGCCGGACACTCATTCGGCGCCGACCTCGCGCTCTGGGTGGAGGCGAACGCGCACCTCCAGGGTGTGGTCGGAGTGCTCGCGCTTGGCCCGACCAAAAGGGATCATCCGTCCGTAACCATTCAGGACAAGTTGAACACCGGAGAACCAACCGAGCCTGGCAGCTTCGCCGTCGATGAGCAGATCCGCAACACGCCGGCGAACGTCCGCATCGCGCTTCTACGAGGAGCCAGCG
>JADGQU010000258.1 GCA_017881545.1 Gemmatimonadaceae bacterium | reverse complement strand
GGAGGCGCCGGAGATCTATGGCGCGATGTCGCCATTCAACTATGCGAACAAGATCACCGAGCCGGTCCTGCTCATTCACGGCCAACGCGATGACAATTCGGGAACATTCCCCATCCAGTCCGAGCGTCTCTTCGCGGCGATCAAGGGAAATGGCGGGAATGTGCGCTACGTCCAGCTCCCGCTCGAGCCACACGGATACACCGCGCGCGAGACACAGCGCCACCTGCTGTGGGAGTACATCAACTGGCTCGACAAGTACGTGAAGAACGCTCCACCGCGGGCAGCTACCTCGGCGACGGCAGGCTCACCAGCACCGAAGTAGCGATCAGTACCAGGGCGGCGAACGTCAGCTCCATTATCGCGGACTTGCGAATGACTTTCTCCGAGCCTTCGCCGCCGAGCGATGGGCGGACGCGGCGCCAGTTCCACGCACCAAGTATCACAACGATGAGCACGAAGAAAAGCTTGACGACGAGCGCTATTCCGTAACTCGTAGTCCAGATCGCCGAGACACGCTTGAGATGCAGCCACGCCGTGGTGGCGCCGCTAATCGCGACGATGGAAGCCGCCACAAGCGCGAGTGGCGAAAAGGAATTCACGAGATCGGCGACGAGCTCTGCTCGCTGTACGCCGGCAGTCGCGCTCCGCATCATGCCTCGAATTCCGATAAGCGCCAGCACCAACAGCGTTCCAAGCCACGTGGACGCGGCGAGGATATGGACCGCGTTCACCTTCCCGCTAAACCTCCCCGTGATAAGGGGCTGTAGCACCACCGCGAGAGTCCCGATTGCCGCCAGCGTCCACCCCATCGACGAAGAGGCGCGAACGAGCACGAAGCCCACCAAGGCAAGGGTGAGCATCGTCATCCTGAACTCGAATTGCGCCGCGTTTTTCGGCAGCGCCGCCGCGAACGTCTTGTGATTTACGATCGAGTCGACGTACGGGCTGCCGAGATAGGACAGCCCCAGGAGGGCGATGCCAAGGATGCCGAGCAGAGCGGCGTTGTCGGCGCGGAGGATTGCCTTCGCCTCGTCTGACATCCCGCGAATCTGCCTTACGACTCCGAAACGGAATCCAACGGCGCCGATCGTGAGAAAGGTGCCGACGAATTGCAGCAACTCGAAGAACGCTTTGGTGGAGGAGAAGCCGGGCGGTGGGCCGCCCGGTCCACCCGGACCACCCGGACCACCCGGACCACCCGGTCCGCCGGGCTGCACGGCGGGAGGAATTGTATCCTGAATCACTTGCGCGATTTCCTGCAGCACGGCGATCGCTGTTCTCACTGACTCCGTCGATGGCGAAGATTACGCCTTTGAAGCAATAGCCTACTTCATTTTCGACTGAATGGACTCGGCCAGCGTGAGGTGGGCCTGGATCACCGGCGCCGCCTTCTGGATCAGGGCCTTCAGTTCGGCGGTCTGCGTCTGGGCCGCAGCTTTCGTGGCGAGGTCCAGAACCGCTTTGTGGATATCGACTTCGGAGTCAATGTACGCCTTGTCGAAGTCCTTCCCTTTGGCCGTGGAATTCAGTGTCTCCATCTCCTTTTGTGCGACCGCCGGGAGGGGATCGTCCGATGGAGCCGCCGGGGTGACGTTCAGTTTTTTTGCCAGCGCCGCACCCTGGACCCGGAGCGTGTGGTGATCGCGCGCCATCCGCTTTCCGAACTCGCGGACGGCAGCGGCGGTCCCTTTGGTTGCCGCGAGGGCGCCCGCAGAGCTGTCAGCCGCGTTGGCTTCGTCGAGCAACGCGACGATGTTGGCGTCACTCCATGTTGCCGGCGGCGGCGCAGGCGCAGCCGATGTGTCGGCGGACACAGTACTGGAAGCGGCTGTCGAGTCCGCCCCGTAGTTCTCCTTCTTGGCGCACGCCGTGAGTGCCACCGCCGCGATGGCGAGTACCGTCAGCCCGCCCCTCGATCCATTCATCAACATTGTCCCTCTCCTCCCTCCCCATCACAGGGCCAAGAAAAAAACCGCTCTTGGATATTTTGAAGGCGGCTCTTTTGGTTTCTCGGTGCTTCAGGCAAAAATTGTACGCGCCTCCGTTTTGCTGCTATTGCGGTCGCAGTGGCCGCGGGAGAGATGGCGGGAATTCCAGGCCGCGGACTGTCCAACCGTCGCCATCAGAGTCAGGCATTTCATGGTGAGCCGCGGCTCCGCCTCGGCAGATCCTAGGTCATTGGTTTGGCCCTGGGTCTGTGCGTTCGCTTTGCGGTCCTGAAGTGGTTCGGAACCTATATTATCTGCTTCAGCTTCCGGGTTTGCGTCAGGAATCCTGTTCTCGTGGGAGCCCTTCTCCGTCACCGCGGCCATGCGCATCCATCCTCTCTTCATCGCCACGCTGGTTCCTGCCACGTTAATGGCGCAGAAATCAGCTTCCACAGACGCCGTCAGGCCAATCACCTTCCTGGACCGGCAATACCAGCGGGATGTCGGGTCCCCAACACCGAGCCCGGATGGCAAATGGCTGCTCTACACCCTCTCCACCCCGGACTGGAACCAGGCCAGGCGGCAGACCGACATCTATCTCGTTTCGGTCAAGGACGGACTCGCCTCGACCAGGCAGATGACGTTCACGAAGGACAAGAACGAGGCGTCGCCCCGATGGTCCCGCGATGCAAAGTTCTTCGTCTTCCTCTCCAACAGAGATGCACCTTCTGCGCCTTCGCCAGGAAGCGTGAGTGGCGGTAATCCGGCGAGCCAGAATCAGATCTACATCATGCGCCCCGACGGCGGCGAGGCCCGCAAGATCACCGACGCCAAGGATGGCGTTTCGACGCTCGACTTCAGCAAGGACGGGAAGTGGCTCGTCTACCGCAGCGGGAAGACCGATGAGGAGCAGCTCTATGCGCTTCCGGTCGTTGGCGTCGATTCCGCGAAGCCCGTGCAGCTTACCCATCAGCAGGCGGGTGTGGGCCTCTGGAAATGGTCCCCCGACAGCAGGCGCATCTATTTCATCACCGGTGATACGCTCGACCGGGACGAGAAGCTCCGCATGGAGAAGAAGTTCAACGTCGCTATTCGGAACATGGCGACTCCTCTCTCCAGCCTGTGGGCACTTGACGTCGACGCCAGGAAGGCGACCAGGCTCACGCGCGACACGGCAATAACAGTTACCGATTTCAACCTCTCGGCTGACGGACGCTGGATCGGCTACCACGGAGCCGCCGCCAACCGCTACATGCGGAACATCACCGAGCAGGATATCTACTCAGACCTGTATCTGCTCGAGACCTCGACGGGTGGAATCGAGCGACTGACGAACAACACCGAAGTTGGCGAGGGGGATCTCGAGTTTTCGCCTGATGACAAATGGATCGCCTTCTCGGCGCCGGACGACATGACGAAGTACAGCATGGCCAACAATCGCGTCTACCTGCGGCGTGTCGACGACCGGGGTGGGCAGCTCAGGAAGCTGGGCGGGAATTTTGACGGCGACGTCTCGATCGGTTTCTGGTCGAAGGATGCGAAGACCATCTATTTCAACGAAGGAGTCAAGGCCACGAACCAGCTAATGGCCCTCAACACCGACAAGAACACCGTTCGCCAGGTGTCGAACGTCCGCGCGTCGCTCAACACCAACGAAGACGAAGATTCCAGGTTACTGCTGCTGAACTACGCCGATCCCCGTACCCCTCCGACTCTGTTCACAGTCGCAACAGTCGATCAGATCCCCGTTCGCGCGAGCTGGCGCCAGCTTACCGACGCGAACCCACAGGTTCACGGCTTTGCCCTCGGCGACGAAGAGGAGATCAATTGGAAATCAGCCGACGGAAAGACGGTGGGTGGAATTCTCATCAAGCCCGTTGGCTATCGACCCGGCACTCGCTACCCGCTGATCGTCGCGATTCATGGCGGCCCCGCATCCGCCGACGTGCTGGGCTTCAATGGCGGCTACGGCGCGCAGACATATGCCGGCGCCGGCTACGCGGTATTGATGCCCAACTACCGCGGCTCGACGAATTACGGTGAGAAGCACAAAACCGACATCGTCGGCAACTATTTTCAGAAGGGCTACGAAGACATCATGACGGGCGTCGACTATCTCATCGCGCAGGGGATCGTCGACAGCACCAAGATGGGAGTGCTCGGCTGGAGCGCGGGCGGCCACTGGTCCAACTGGATTCTCACCCACAGCAATCGCTTCAAGGCGATCAGCACCGGAGCCGGAACGTCCAACTGGATCTCGATGTACGCCGAGAGCGACGTGCAGAGAAACCGGCAGTTCTATCTTGGCAACAAGCTGCCGTACGACGATTTCGACGCGTACTGGAATCAGTCGCCGCTCAAGTACATCAAGAACGCCAGAACTCCGACGATGATCCACGTCGTCGAAGGAGATCCACGCGTGCCGCGTC
>JADGQU010000044.1 GCA_017881545.1 Gemmatimonadaceae bacterium | reverse complement strand
CCGGCTGCCGCGCTGTATGGCGCGGTGATCGCGACCAGAGGAAAGCTTTACGATTGGGGAGTCTTTCGGGCGACAGTATTTTCGGTGCCGGTGCTGAGCGTCGGGAATCTCTCCGTGGGCGGCACGGGCAAGACCCCCGTTGCGGCGTGGCTCGCCCAGAGGTTCATACAGAAAGGCTTTGCTCCCGCGATCGTGCTCCGCGGTTACGGTGGCGACGAGACAATCGTGCACGAGCGACTCAACGAAGGGATTCCCGTCATCGCGGCTGCTGACCGCGTGCGCGGGATCCGGGAGGCAATCGCGCAGGGCGTTGATGTCGTCGTCCTCGATGACGCGTTTCAACATCGCCGAGCCCGCAGGGATGCCGACATTTTGCTCGTGAGCGCCGATGCCTGGGCGGGGAAGCCGCGGCTGCTTCCCGCGGGCCCCTGGCGCGAGCCTCTTCGCGCGGCGCGCCGAGCGACGCTCGCGATCATCACACGAAAGACGGCAGACAAGTCCACTGTGGACGATGTTAAGCGGGCGCTCGCCAACGCCGCTCCTCGCCTGATTGTCGCGACTGCGCACCTCGCCCCCGGCGAGCTGAAGAGCACCGCGACCGGTCAGACTCTTCCGCTCCAGGCGCTGCATGGTGCAGACCTGACCGCGATCGCTGCAATCGCGCATCCAGATTCATTCTTCAGGCAGCTGACGGAGCTCGGCGCAGTCGTGCGGCCGTTCAGCTTTCCTGACCATCACGCATTCACGCGTGCCGATGCGGACAATCTCGCGGCGGAGGCGAGCAACTCTGATTTCGTCGTTTGCACTCTCAAGGACGCAGTGAAACTGGAGTCTTTATGGCCTGCCGAAGCAGGGTCATTATGGTATGTTTCACAGCATTTGCGAATCGAGGGCGGGCAGGAGCACATCGACCGTTTGCTCGATAATCTGATGTCCCCCGCAACCTGAAATCCGACGTCCCGACAGAGGACCGACACCCGACCTCATGGCCACAGACATTCGAATTCCTGCGCATAAACTCGTTCGACCAGACAAGGACCGATTTCTCGATGAGGAGAATCCATTCGAGGCGATGATGTCGCGGTTCGACAAGGCCGCAGAACTGCTCGATCTGGAGCCTGGCCTCTACAAGGTGCTGCGTCAGGCGGAGAAGCAGGTGATCGTCTCGATCCCGGTGATGCTCGACAATGGACAGGTCGAGGTGTACGAGGGATACCGGGTTCAATACAACACGTCGCGCGGACCGGCGAAGGGTGGTATCAGGTTTGACCCGAACGTGACGCTCGAAGAGGTCAAGGCTCTCGCGGCGTGGATGACCTGGAAATGCGCCGTCGTCAACATTCCGTTCGGCGGCGCCAAGGGCGGCGTGAGGTGCGACCCACAAGCGATGAGCGCGGCCGAGCTCGAGAAGCTGACTCGCCGCTACACATCGGGAATCATCAACATGCTCGGCCCCGATACCGACGTGCCGGCGCCCGACGTCAACACCAACGAGCGCGTGATGGCTTGGGTGATGGACACCTACTCGATGCACGTCGGCCACACTGTTACGGCTGTCGTGACCGGAAAGCCGGTGGAGCTTGGCGGATCGCTCGGACGCCGCGAGGCAACTGGCCGCGGCTGTATGATCGTGACCAAGGAAGCGCTCCAGCACCTCGGCATGCCGGTGAAGGGAACGACCGTAGCGGTGCACGGGTTTGGCAATGTCGGTTCGGTGGCCGCTCAGCTGCTGGCGCGTGAGGGATGCAAGATCGTCGCGATTGGCGACCGGTCCGGCTCGCTCTTCAATGCCGGCGGCATCGACATCGACGATGCGATAGCATATGCGAAGAAGAACCGGTCTCTCGAGGGGTACGGAAAGGCGGAGGTGGTTTCCGGAACGGATCTGCTGACTCTCGATGTCGACGTGCTGCTCCCCGCGGCGCTCGAAAACGTCATCACCACCAAAAACGCGAAGGACATCAAGGCGAAGATCATCTGCGAGGGTGCGAACGGACCTACCACCGCCGCCGCAGATTCCATACTTGATGAGAACGGCATCTTCGTCATCCCCGATATTCTTGCCAACGCGGGTGGTGTCACGGTCTCATACTTCGAGTGGGTGCAGGACCGCGGCGGATACTTCTGGCCGGAGGATCTCGTCAACGAGCGCCTCGAGACGATCATGCGTCGCAGCTTCAAGGACGTGCTCGACCTCTCGCGCCAGAACCGCGTGAACATGCGCACCGCCGCCTACATGGTCTCGATCAGCAGGGTGGCCAGCGTCCACAAATTGCGCGGCATCTACGCGTAGATGCGACTTGTCGTCGCCGTCGTGGGCAAGGCGCGCAACGCAGCGCTAGGCGAAGCGATCCGGGACTACGAGAAACGAGCGGCGCGGTACTGGCCGCTCGACGTGCATGAGGTCCGTGAAGAGCGCGCGACCGGGATTCCAGTTGACAAGGTGAAAGAGCGCGAAGGGTTGCGTCTGTCGGAGAAGGTGCCCGAGAGAGCACAGACCGTCGCCTGCGAGATTGGTGGCAAGTCGCTCAACTCGGAACAGTTCGCCGAATTCCTGCAGACGGCGCGCGAGCAGGATCGCGATCTCGCTTTTCTGATTGGTGGAGCGTTTGGCCTCTCCTCCAGCGTCACCAAGGGCTCGGCCATGAAGCTTTCGCTCGCGCCGTGGACGCTTCCCCACGAGATCGCGCGACTCGTCCTCGTCGAGCAGATCTACCGTGCGGGTACCATCGTGCGTGGCGAGCCGTACCACAAGTGACGACAGTTCGCGATGACGCCTCGAGAATGCGCGGGTTCGGCTCCGAAGAGGCCGACTGGTTCGAGCAGTGGTTCGGCGAGGACTATCTTCGCATCTATCAGCACCGCGACGAGACCGAGGCGGAACACGCGATCGAGCTGATCGCCGCGAATCTGGCCAGTCGCGAGATCAATGCCGTGCTCGACGTGGGATGCGGTGCGGGGCGTCACACGAAGGTTATGGTCGAGCGGTGGTGGACAGTCGGGCTCGACCTGTCGATGGCACTTCTAAGAGTCGCCAGAAAGGAATCGCCTGACGCCCCGTACGTGCGGGCCGACATGCGGGAGCTGCCGTTCGCCGACGAGAGTTTCGATCTGGTAGTGAATCTCTTTACGAGCTTCGGCTATTTCGAGGACGACGGCGAACATGCACGCGTTCTTTCACGATTGTGCGCCGCAACCAGGCACGGGGGAACGTTCGTCATCGACTTTCTGAACGCGGGCCAGGTGCGGCGGGAGCTGGTTCCATACGACGAACGGGTGGAGAACGGCATCACCATCGAGCAGACCCGAACGATCAGCCCGGACGACAGATTCGTCGAAAAGAGGATAAAACTTCGCGGGCGTGACAAGGAGTACATAGAGCGGGTACGCTTGCTGTCCGAGCGGGATCTCGAGCGAATGCTCGCCGCCGCGGGATTCGAAGTTTCGAAGCTGTTCGGCGATTACAACGGGTCCGGCTGGTCCGAGGACTCGCCCCGCACGATACTTTTCGCCAGCCGCAGATGAATCCCAGAATCGTAACCCAACCGCTCGCGGGCAACCCGCTCGCAGCCACCGTGATTGCGGGGAATGCTCCGCCAGGGTGGTACGAGCCGGTCCCGACCGACGGCGCGTCGTGGCGAGAGCGGCTGGAGTCGCTGCGTTCGGATTTTGCCGGTGATTGGCTCGCGACGCTAGCGCCGGCGTTCGAGGCGACGGGAAAGGCGAAGGAACGCCTCGAAGCATCAAGTGGTGGGCGAGGCGTGGTCGTAACCACGGGCCAGCAGCCCGGTCTCTTCGGCGGGCCGATTTACACTCTGTCCAAGGCACTGAGCGCGCTCGCGCTCGCGGACTCGCTTCAGGAGGCGACCGGTGTTCCGGTCGCGCCGGTATTCTGGGCGGCGACGGACGACACCGATTTCAAGGAAGCGAGCAGCACCATCGTTTCCGTTCCAGGAGGCGCACAGCTGCTGCGTATCGAGCACACAGAGCCGCTCGGTCTCCCAATGGCATCGATGCCCCTCGGTGACGTTTCCGCACAACTGGAGGCGCTGACGCGCGCGGCCGGGTCGACCATTGACCGCACGCCGCTCGAGCTGCTCGAGCGATTCTACACTCCGAACCAGACGATCGGATCCGCGTATGTATCGCTCCTCCGCGCGCTGCTTGCGCCGCTCGGCATCGCGGTGATCGATGCGTCGCACGCGGCCACACGTGCCGCTGCAAAGCCGGTGCTGAGCGCGGCCCTCGACAAGGCCGCCGACATCGCCGCGAAAATCTCCGAACGCAATCGCGCGATCGAAGAGGCGGGGTTTACTCCCCAGGTTCAGGCTGTGCCAGGCCTCTCACTGGTCTTCAATTCGACGCCGGGCGGACGCAAGCGCGTCCCAATCAAGGGTGCCGCGAAGAAGACCGCGTCCGAAGACCTGGGTCCGAACGTGCTGCTCCGGCCGGTGGTAGAGCGCTCGATCCTGCCCACTGCGACCTACATAGGCGGTCCGGCGGAGATCGCATACTTCGCGCAGGTCTCGCCGATCGCGGAAGTGCTGGGCGTCGCCGCACCGGCAATCGTTCCGCGGTGGTCATGTACGATCATCGAGCCGCACGTCGGGAAGATTCTCGAGAAGCTCCATCTGGCCCCCGAAGATTTCCGAAATGAACACGAAGTCGAGGCGCGCGTGGCGCGGGCGCATTTGCCCGATCGCGTCATCGACGAGATCAACCACACGCGCGCTCTGCTCGACAAGCAGCTTGACGACCTGAGCGCCGCGGTCGCGGAAGAGAAAGCACCTCTGAGTCCCGGCGTGACCGAAGGATTGCGCGCGAATCTCATGCGGCGTGTCGACCGGTTCGAGCGGCGACTCATCGCCGCCGCCAAGAAAAAGCACGCCGACATCATGCAGGAGATCGCCACGGCGCGCGGGTCCCTTTATCCGCTGGCAAAACCGCAGGAGCGAGCCCTCAACTTCGTGCCCCTCCTCGCGCGGCATGGGGCGGGTCTCCGCGACGACATGCTGGTGGAGGCACGTGAGCACGCGAAGCGACTCGTCGGCATGAAGGGGCGATCGCGGCCGCTCGAGGAAGCCGTGCCCGCGCGAGGTCGATCGTGACCAACGGGGGAGACCAGGAGGAAGAGGATCGATCGCTCCCGCCGTTCCTCCCGCCCGAAGCCGATGAAGTAACCGCGGCCGCCACGCCGATCGAACGGCGGGCGACTCCACGCGCGCCCGCGCAGGCGTTCGACAGGTCCAAGGGAGCGGCATTCCTCGTCGGCTCGGGGATTCTCCTCAGCCGGCTCGCGGGCCTCATCCGGCAGACGATGATGGCGCGCTACCTCGGCGCAGGCATGGCCGCTGACGCGTTCAACGCCGCGTTCAGAATTCCGAACCTGCTCCAGAACCTGTTCGGCGAGGGTGTGCTCTCCGCTTCGTTCATCCCGGAGTATGCCGGGCTCCTCGGCCGAGAGGAGGAGGAGGAAGCGACGCGGCTCGCGGGCGCGGTGGCGGGAATGCTGGCCCTCGTCGCGTCCGTGATCGTGCTGATCGGCGTTGTCACGGCACCCTGGCTCGTAGCCGTCATCGCCAACGGCTTTACTGGTGAGAAACGGGACCTGACCGTTCGGCTGACCAGAATTCTGTTTCCAGGCGCCGGGCTTCTCGTGTTCTCCGCATGGTGCCTGGGAATCCTCAACAGTCACCGGCGTTTCTTCATGTCCTACACCGCGCCTGTGATCTGGAATCTGGCGATGGTGTCGACGCTCGTATTCTTCCACAAAGGCCACAGCGAAGTTCAGCTCGCGACCTATCTCGCCTACGGATCCGTCGTAGGAAGCGCGCTTCAGTTCCTGATTCAGCTTCCGCAAGTCCTGGCACTTGCACCCGGGGTGAGACCGCGCCTGACAGCGGCCGCCGACAGCGTGCGGACAGTATTCCGAAATTTCATTCCCGCATTTGTGGGGAGAGGAGTCGTCCAGATCAGTGCCTACGTGGATGCGTGGCTTGCCAGCTATCTCGGCAATGGAGCTGTCTCGTCATTCACTTACGCGCAGGCGATATATGTCCTGCCAATCAGCCTTTTCGGGATGGCGATATCGGCCGCCGAGCTGCCGACAATGTCGCGCGCGCGGGGAACCACGGCGGAGATCGGAGCGTACCTGCGCGGGCGGCTGAGCGATGGCCTCGACCGCATCGCGTACTTCATCGTTCCGAGCGTGGTTGCTTTTCTCGCCCTCGGCGACCTGATCGTTCTGCTGTTGTTCCAGAGCGGGAAGTTTCAGCGCGGCAACACCATCTGGGTGTGGCAGATCCTCATCGGCTCGACCGTCGGACTTCTGGCCTCGACGATGGGGCGGCTGTATTCGTCCACGTTCTACGCGATGAGGGATACGAAGACGCCGCTGCGTTACGCTGTCGTGCGCGTGATCCTCACCACGGCACTCGGATATTTCTTCGCGCTCGTTCTGCCCGGTTTGCTCGGCGTCGACCGCAAGCTCGGTGCGGCCGGACTCACAGCATCGGCAGGACTGGCCGGTTGGGTGGAGTTCTATCTCCTGCGCCGCGAAATGGACAAGAGAATTGGACGCACACGACTGGTGCCGGCGCGCATGGCGCGGTTGTGGGGATCCGCGCTCGCCGGAGCCGCCATTCCCTGGGCGTACAAGTTGGCCGCTGACCGCGGCTCGCTGATTCTTTCCGCGCATGATACGGTCGTCAAGTCCAAGTTCATGGCTCTCGTGCTGCTCTGCATCTACGGTCTCACGTACCTCGGCATCACCGCCGCGTTCGGAATTCCCGAGGCGAGAAACGTCTTCGACCGCGGCAAGCGATTGTTCAACGTCGTGCTTCGGCCGAAGTGAACCGGACTTTCCACGGGTGGTATAATTACACATGCTGCCCGTTCCGGATGCCGTCGCGACAAAACTTCCACACCTTCCCGATGGACCCGGGGTCTATCTGTGGAAGGGCAAGGATGGGACTACTCTCTACGTAGGCAAGGCCAAGCGCCTCCGCTCCCGGGTGCGCAGCTACTTCGCCAACGATCAGCTGGAGAACCCGAAAACTCGGCATCTGGTCGGCCTCATTGCCGACCTCGAGACGATCGTCGTCCCGAGCGAAGCGCACGCGCTGATCCTCGAGGCGAACCTGATCAAGGAGTACCGGCCGCGGTTCAACATCGCGCTGCGGGACGACAAGTCCTATCCGTACATCAAAGTGACGGTGCAGGAGCCCTTCCCGAGAGTGTTCGTCACTCGGAGGCTCGAGGACGACGGAGCGCGCTACTTCGGTCCCTACACCGACGTCGGGGCGATGCGCCGCTCGCTCAACGTGGTGAAGCGGATTTTCACCGTGCGGAGCTGCAACTACGACATGCCGGCCCAGATGCCGGAGCGGCCGTGTCTCGACTACTACATCAAGCGGTGCAAGGCCCCGTGCATCCTGGCGCAGTCGCAGCACGAATACCGCTCGATGATTGACGAGGTCGTTCTATTCCTCTCGGGGCGTCCGGACGAAGTCGTGCGCCGCGTGAAGGAGCGGATGGATCTCGCGTCGGAGCAGCTCGACTTCGAGCGCGCCGCCGAATTGCGCGACGCCCTCCACCATCTCGAGCAGATGGAAGAGCCCACGGTCGTTCTCGAGGTGGAGGGCGGTGACCGCGATGTGGTGGGCTACGCCCGCGATGGCGACGATGCGTGCGTCACATTGCTCCGAATCAGAGGGGGGAAGCTGTTGTCGCGGGAGCAGCGCTTCCTGACGAACATCGAGGGTGAAGACGATACCGACGTCATGCCGATCTTCCTCGCCGGCAGCTACCTCGGCATGCAGGAGAGGGCACGGCAGCTCCTGCTTCCGTTCGATTTCCCTGATCGCGAGCTGATCGAACAGACGCTGCCGGACACCAGGATCCTGATCCCCCAGCGTGGCCCGCGACGCGATCTCATCGCGCTGGCGGAGCAGAACGCGCGTCACCTGCTCGAAGAGCTCAAGCTCTCATCGATGGAGGCGGACGAGCGGGCCGGTGATCCGGTGTACGAGCTTGGAAGGGAGCTAGGGCTCCAGCGGCTGCCGCGGTCACTCGTGTGCTTCGACATCTCCACGACGCAGGGCACAGATACCGTGGGCTCCTGCGTCTGGTTCGAGAACGGACGCGCGAAACGGGGCGAGTACCGCAAGTTCAAGGTGAAGACGGTGGAAGGCACGGATGACTTCGCCTCCATCCAGGAGGTGGTTCACCGCTACTTCGAGCGCCGCCTGAGGGACGAGAAGCCGCTCCCTGACCTCATCGTGATAGACGGGGGCAAGGGCCAGCTCTCAGCCGCCCATACCGCGCTCTCGGAGCTGGGCCTCACCGAGCGTCCACTGATCAGCTTGGCGAAAAGGGACGAAGAGGTCTTCATCTGGGGGCGGGAAGCACCCCTCAGGCTGTCGAGGCGGTCACCAGGCCTGAGACTCCTCCAGCAGGCACGGGACGAGGCTCACCGCTTTGCAGTGACCTACAACCGGAAACGTCGGACGATGCGAACGGTGACGTCCGAGCTCCTCAAGGTGCCCGGAATCGGGCCGGTGAAGCGACGTCAGCTGCTCAAGGAGTTCGGGAGTATCCAGGGGGTCAGGGACGCGAGTGAGGAGGCGATTGCGAAGCTTCCAGGCTTCAACGCCGAGCGCGCCCGCAAGCTTCTGGAGTCGCTCGCGGCGACCGCTCCCGTGTAACGGAAACGCGACGCCTTGCGCACGAATTAGCGAGAGCTAAACTTCGGCAATTCCTTGACTTCGCTCTTCATGGCTCTAAATTACTTGAGCTATGGTTAAGGTCTCCCGAATAGAACGAAAGAGCATCGCCGAGGAGCTCGGAATCCTGCCGGGCACAGAGCTGCTCACGGTGAATGGGCGACCGCTCGCGGACTTCCTCGACTGGGAATTCCTTACCGCCGACGAAGAGCTCGTGATCGAGGCCCGCCAGCCCGATGGCGAAGAGGTGATCTACGAGCTCGAGCGACTCGATGGCGAGCCACTCGGCATCTCGCTCCAGCCGCCATCCGTTCGGCGCTGCGCCAACAAATGCGAATTCTGCTTCATCGAAGGCCTCCCGCCCGGATTGCGGAAGGCTCTCTACATCCGTGACGACGACTACCGGCTCTCATTTGCCTACGGGAATTTCGCGACTCTCTCCAACGTGAAGGAGCGCGACATCGAGCGCATCCTCGAGTACCGGCTGTCTCCGCTCTACGTGTCGGTTCACGCTACGAACCACGAGGCGCGGAAAGTCCTGCTCAACAACCAACGCGTACCCGATATCAAAGCCCAGCTCGCACGGCTGACCGCCGGCGGTATTCAGTTTCACGCCCAGATGGTGGTCGTTCCGGGATTGAACGATGAAGCTGTGCTCGAGGAGTCCCTTTCCGACCTCTGGAACATGGGTGAAGCCGTGCTATCCGCGGCAGTAGTCCCGGTCGGCCTCACGCAATTCTCGCATCTCTACACGGGTAAGGGGATGGACCGCGACACTGCGCGGACGATTCTCGTCCAGGTCGAGAAGTGGGGCGAGCGCGCGAAGCGCGAGCGCGGAGAGACTTGGGTATTCGGATCCGACGAGCTCTACATGTTGGCAGACCGCGAGCTGCCCGGACCCGAGCACTACGGAGAGTTCGCCCAGATCGAGAATGGCGTGGGATCCGTCACCTCTCTCCGGATGCGAGTCGCCAAGGGCCTTGACCGCATTCCTCGTCGCGATGGTCAACGCATTGGCGTCGTTACAGGGTCGGCGATGGAACCCGTTATGAAGCCTCTGCTCGATAAGCTGCGCGCAGCGAGCGGTGCCGATTTCGTTCTGATCGTCGCCGAGAATTCCTTGTTTGGGCCGACAATCACGACGGCCGGCCTTTTGGTCGGAAAGGACATTCTGGCAGCGCTTGGTGATCGCCACGACCTCGACATCGCATTGATCCCAGCCGAAACGATAAACGAAGACGGAGTTTTTCTGGACGACTACACGCTGGACGCTGTGCGCGAATCGCTGCCGATGCCGATTTATCCATCCTACGACTTCATCGATGTGCTGGAATCCGAGTCGATCTGGGTGGCCGCGTGAACATTCCAGTCATCGCTCTCGTCGGCCGCCCGAATGTTGGAAAGTCGGCGCTGTTCAACCGCATCGTTGGTGAGAACAGCGCGATCGTCAGCGACGAGCCAGGGACGACGCGCGACCGGCATTTCGCGCGCGCCGAATGGAACGGCCGCCAGTTCTGGCTTGTCGACACCGGCGGGCTGACGGACGACCCACACATTCCGATGGACCTCGAGATCAAGCGGCAGGTGCTCCAGGCAATCGACGAGTCCGATCTTCTGATGCTGGTTGTAGACGCCAAGACCGGTCTGCACCCGAGCGACTCACGGGTGGTCGATCTGCTGCGCGACGCGCGGAAGCCATGGGTGCTCGTCGCCAACAAAGTCGACGATCCGTCCACGACGGATTTCTACGAGTTCTATGAGCTCGGGGCAGGGGATCCGGTGCCGGTTTCAGCGGTGAATGGCAAGAACTCGGGAGACATGCTCGACGTGCTGGTCGAACGGTTTCCGCCCGCGGCGGAGGAAGTGCCCGAGGCACTGCGTGTCGCCGTCGTCGGCCGCCCGAACGTAGGCAAGTCATCCATCATCAATCGGCTCCTCGGCGAGGAGCGCCTGGTGGTTGCGGACAAAGCGGGGACGACACGCGATGCGATTGATACCCCGATGATGTTTCACGGGCGCAACATAATCTTCGTCGATACAGCGGGGCTTCGCCGCCAGGCGAAAGTAGAGGATGGAATCGAATTCTATTCCTCGCTCCGAACCAGACGCGCGATCGAGCGATCGGACATTTGTGTTTTGGTTCTGGATGCCGCCGAAGGTCTGCACAACCAGGATCTGAGAATCGCGCATCTGGCCTGGGAGAGTGGGCGCGGCTTGATCGTCGTCGTCAACAAGTGGGATCTGAAAGAAAAAGAGAACAACACCGCCGCCAAGTTCGAGAAGGAAGCGCAGGAGAAGGCGCCGTTTCTCAAGTTCGTCCCGTTCGTCTTTACGTCCGCAATCAGTGGACAACGCGTGACGAAGATTCTCGAGCTGCTGCTGGAAGTGGACGCCGAGCGTCACAAGCGCATCAGCACATCGCAGGTGAATACCACGCTTGCGGACATCGTCGGGAGGCGGCAGCCGCCTCAGGCAGCGGGCCGAGAGATCAAGTTGAACTACGCCACGCAGGTCGAGACCGCGCCACCGGTGATCGCAGTGTTCGGAAACAATCCCGACCTCGTGCAGGAGCACTACGTGCGATACCTGCACAACGAGTTCCGTGAAGCGTGGGGATTCCGAGGCAATCCACTGCGGATCATCATGCGCCGGAAAAGCGCGTAAATGGCGCCGATTGTCGGCGTCATCATTGCTTACCTGGCCGGTTCGATACCGTCGGCGTACATCGCGGGTAAACTGCACGGCGTGGACCTGCGCAAGCATGGCTCGGGAAATCTCGGAGCAACGAACGTCGCGCGTGTGCTCGGCGCGAAGACCGGCGCCGTCGTATTCATCGCCGATCTCCTGAAGGGCTTTCTTGCGGTTTATTTCCTGCCGAGGTACACCGAGACGCTGAGGCCCGACATGTGGGCGCTCATTTTCGGCGCGGCGGCGATCCTGGGTCACGTCAAGCCGATCTTCC
>JADGQU010000257.1 GCA_017881545.1 Gemmatimonadaceae bacterium | reverse complement strand
GACTCATCAGGGCTTTCGATGAACGGCTATCCCGCTGGCCGCGGCTCACGGGCGGTCGATGTCTGGTCGTTCTCGAACCGATCACGTCGTAACCGGCGGATCGATAGGAGCGTCATAGCGACCGAAGCGGCGAGACTTGTGGCACGGTTCTACGATGTGAGGGGTCGTTGCGACCAGATGACATCGATATAGCCCCGACTGAGCGAGAGCTCGGTGATTCGCCCTCGATTCGAACGGGTGATCCTGCCGCGACGGTCGAGTGTGTGAGGAAGAAATGATCGCCAACTCAGGAAGTCGATGACGCTGTCCAAATCCGAGTCAATATCCCGAGGGTCAGCTCGGGAGACTTCGGTTGCCAGCGTGACCTCATTCGATTCGAGGAGCGATCGCGCTCCCTCCAGAACTGCCAGTTCGTAACCTTGCACGTCGATTTTGACGAACCGGATTGGTGCGTTGCGGATGCGCCGTTGCACAAAGCTGTCCAGCGTGATCATCGCCACCTCCTGCAGGCCGGTCATTCCCGGCCGGGCATGCGAGAGCGATTCGGTCACCACCCGGGAATCGGCATGGTTGGCGGGGTTACGCCAGAACTGCACCGTTCCGATCTGGTTGCCCGCCGCCGCGCGGACGGCGCTGATTCTGTCGGATAGCCCCAGCCGTCGCACGTTGCGCAGAAGGCCTTCCCAGTTTTTCTGCTCCGGCTCGAATGCGTAAACCTGAAATCCTTCTGTCAATACGCTCGCGAAGACGCTCGCCGTGTAGCCGATGTTGGCTCCGACATCGAGGATGTCTCCTCCGCGGAAGAGCTCCGGGTGACGCCGGACCAGCGCGGCAAACGGATCTTCGACGTAGCGCTTGTACGCGAAATACGCATGGTCCAGGGCGGATTCTCCGATGCGCGTGTCGAGAAAACCGCTTCTCCTTGCCAAGCCATACGCGCCGAGAACGACGCGAATCACGGAACCTTCCTGAGCTTCACGCGAAAGATGCCGACGAGGGTCATCCGGAGAAGCATAAGGCCGTGACGGAACCTGCTGATGTTCGTGCGTCCATAAGTCCGGGCCAGGTAGCGGATCGGTACGTCGATAATGCCAAGTCCGAGGACTGCAGCGGGAAAGAGCAGCTCGAAATCTCCGAACGGGTCGAAATCGCCAAAGGCCTGACGCCATGCCCTCATCCGCAGATAGTCATGTCGAGCCAGCATCTTCGTCCCGCAAAGAGTGTCGCCCAGCATCGTGTCCAGGGCGTTGCCGACCGATTTCGCGAAAAAAACGTTTCCCAGACGGTTGAGCAAACGCATGGCATTCCCTTCCATCGGGTAAACCAGTCTGGTCCCGTTGATGAAATCAGCAAGGCCATCGCAGTAGGCGTCGAAGAACTGGGTGAGAAGCTCCGGTGGCATCGTCAGGTCGGCGTCCAGGATCGTCAGTACGTCACCTGCAGACAGGGAGAATCCGAGGCGCACTGCGTCATTCTTCCCATTTCCGATCTGCTTGACTGCCTGTATCTTCAGCGGCCCCTCGTAGCCATCGAGGACCCGCTGAATCTCCGACCATGTTGAATCGCTGGAGTGACCTTCGACAAACAGGATCTCGACCTCGGTTTTCAAGTCCGGTATCCGAGCCACGGCGGCCTCGATGTTTCCCCGCTCGTTCCGGGCCGGGATGATGATTGAAAGAGACGGCCGCCGGCCCTCCTCTCGAATCACCGGTCGCAGGACGATGATGCTTGTCAGGCTGAAGAGCGTGACGAAAGGGATGACCGGAGCAAAGCGATTGACGAAAGATCCAAGGCCGAGGAGCCGCCATGGAAAATAGACGGTCCGGCGGGCCCGAACCATCTCGTAGCCTGAGAGCTTTGCGATACCGCGGATATCAGCATAGGTTAGGAAATTCAGCGGCGCACCGCTGGAGCGCAGGCCGAGACGATCGGCCAGTTTGTAGAGCCATGCCAGGTAGGGATTGTAAAGCACTACCACCAGCCGCGACGTCCTGGCCAACCGCGCGCGGATGAACGTGAGCAGCGAACGTATGTCGAGGTCGTAATTGAGAGAACCGTTCATGACGATCGCGGTGCGGGTCGAGCGCTCCTGACGAAGATCGGGGAGGTCGATTGCTGAATTGATCTGCTGCTTGACTGCGCAGTCGACCTGCTCGAAAAGGTAGCCGGTATCTCCCGGAACCGCTGGCCAGCGGATGGCACGGTCGTAGTAACGGGTAAGCGATGAGATCTCTGCGGCCATGACATCGTACACATACCGCTTCCACCGGGGCGCCAGGCCGGTGGACGGCTGCCCCTTCTCGGCCGTCATCGAATGACAGATTAGCGCATCTGGGCCATCGGACGTCCCGGTCCGGATGTCGAGCGCGTTGAGTTCAGGGGGACGCGACGCCGGGGCTGGCCTCCTTGTGATGGCGAGTGCTCTCGTTCCTGGGAGCGACCCTCCCGTGGATCAATATGCTGCTTCGTCCCGGTCAGCGCGGCTGCTGATGCATCGACGGCCAGCAACCTCCTCATGGCCGCGAATTCGTTTGCTGGAAAACCGCGCGACCGAGTGCGGCAGAGGTCGATGGTAGACTCGGGCATCGAAGCCCGATCTGAGGTCGCACATCGAACGTCCCGTCACTGATGATGAACGCCGCGGTGTCCTCGCAGTGGTCATCGTGTGGGTGGTCGCGGCCATCGGATTTTCCGGAACGGCATTCCGCATCGACGAGCCGAATATTCTGGCCATCGCGCGGCAGATGGCGGTGAATCCCGCAGATCCGTACGGCTTCTCCATCAACTGGCTCGGGCACCTCGAGCCGGCCTCGAAGATCCTGGCAAACCCGCCGGTCGTCCCGTACTGGCTCGCGCTCTGGGGATCTGCGTTCGGTTGGCGCGAAGTGCCGCTGCATCTGGCCATGCTGCCCTTTGGAATCGTAACTCTCTTTGCGATGGGGAGCCTGGCACGGCGCTGGGGCGTATCGCCCGCACTCGCCGCGGTCCTTCTCCTGGTCTCGCCCGGATTCTTCGTCGGAAGCCAGGTCGTGATGCCTGACGTGGCGATGCTCTCCATGCTGGTGCTCACGATGGCCGCGGCGATGAAGTGGCTGGACGACGGCACGAAGACTGCGCTCGTCACGATGATCGCCGCCTCCGCCCTCACGCCAATGATGAAGTACAACGGAGTGATCGTCGTGCCCCTGCTGGCGCTGTTGGCGATTGCTCACAGGCGCAGACGGGCAAGCTTCGCGATCGCGGGACTCGCTCCCGTCGCGATGCTCGTGGGATGGGCTGTGTTGTCGAAAGCGATGTACGGCCAGAGTCATTTCGGCGCCAGCGCGCAGCTGCAGCAGACCAATCTTGGTGGGGACATCATTACAGGTGCCTTCGCTGTGATCGGCCTGGGTGTTCTTCCCCTGCCGCTCGCGCTCTTTCGACGCGCCGACGCGGTGCGAAGGAGCTGGGACGCGGGACTCTCGAGCGCCGTCGCGCTGATGTCGTTCGTCGCGGCGCTCACGCTCCTCGGATATCCGGTGATCTCGGCGCTCCTTTTCGCGCTGGCCTGCACGATCGCGGCACGCTTTCTCCTGTTCTCGCTGGTGAGTGGAGTGAACGCAATCGCCGGCAGAGACTGGCGGAAAGCGCTTCTCGTGACCTGGATCGGCGCTACCATCGCGCTGCAAACGCGGCTCCTCTTCACGTCCGTTCGATATCTGCTGCCGCTGCTGCCGGCGGCAATCCTTCTATTGCTTCCGCGGTCAAGCCTCGCGCTGAAAATCGCCGAGCGGAGCAGGACCGTGTTCGCTGCGCTTGCAACGAGCCTCCTCCTCGCGTTTCTGATCGCGCTCGCCGATGCCCAGACCGCGAATATCCCCCGTGCATATGTTCGCGATGTGGTAGGTCCGGCCGCGGCACGCTCGCACGGTCGTCTATTGTTCGCGGGTCACTGGGGCTTCCAGTGGTACATGGAGCGGGCCGGCGGAGTCGCGGTGGACGCAGGAGAACGAACCGTGTTGCGCAGCGGCGACCTGTTGGCTGTCGCGCACACGCCGTTTCCGCAGCTCGACCGAGCCCCTCTCGGCGACAACGTCGTAGCTTCGTCGACGAGCTATACGATTGGCGTTCCGGTCCACACCATCGACTGCTGGGCCAATGCGAGCTTCTACTCGAACGCAATCGGTCGTTGCCGCCGCCCGGACTCGGTGGCCTATCTGCCGTGGGGCATCTCGTCCGAGCCGGTCGAGAAGTTTGACCTCTACTCCGTTGCCGTCGGTAGCTCCCGCCAACCGCCGCAGTGATCGCACGCCCGTCATGCTGAGCGAAGTGAAGGACCTCGAAATGCGCAGATCATGGTTCCGGCATCTCGAGCTACTTCGCCGTCTTCGCTGCTCTGGTTGACA
>JADGQU010000256.1 GCA_017881545.1 Gemmatimonadaceae bacterium | reverse complement strand
ACGCGGCGCTACAAGGAGCTGCTGGACAACAAGGACATCGACTGCATCGTGGCGGCGGTTCCCGATCATTGGCACCGGCAGGTGGTGATCGATTCGGTGAGCGCCGGGAAAGACATCTACTGTGAGAAGCCGATGTCGCACAGCGCCGCCGACGGCGTGGCGATGGTGGACGCGGCAAAGAAAAGCGGCAAGATCGTGCAGATCGGATCGCAGCGAGTGAGCTCCCAGGTCTGCGCCAAAGCAAAGGAGATGATCGCGCAGGGAATGCTCGGCGATCTGATGCTGGTGGAAGGGTACATGGGCCGCAACGATCCAACCGGAGCGTGGCAGTATCCGCCGCCGTTCGATCTCTCGCCTCAAAACCTCGACTGGGACACATGGCAGGGCGACGTGCGTCCGAAGGTGCCGTTCAATCCGTTGCTGTTCGCGCGCTGGCGCTGCTGGAAGGAATACGGAACGGGTGTCGCGGGCGATCTCCTGGTCCACTTGATCAGCGGAATGATGTTCATGGTTGGGATCAACGAGGCACCGCGGCAGGCGTCCGCGGTAGGAGGGATCAGGCACTGGAAGGACGGGCGCAACATGCCGGACGTGCAGGCGGTTGTGTATTACTTCGGCGACCTGCCCGTTTACATGCGGCTCAATCTCGCCTGCGAGATGCCGGAGACTTATCGGATTCAGGGATCGAAGGGACTGCTCGAGGTCACGGGTTCCAGCGTGACCTTTACGCCGCAATTGGGGATCAACACGTACCCCAGCTACTACACGGGCAGCTTTCCCCGCGCGATGCGCGAAGAGTACGAGCGCAAGTGGCACCAGGAGAACGACGAGAAGCTGGCGAAGCTGGCGGTGCAGGAATCGATCTCATACCGCATGCCCGACTTCGACGATTTCCGGCCGCATCTCGCGAACTTCTTCAACGCGGTGCGCTCACGCAAGCCTGTCGTCGAAGACGTGGTGTTCGGTCATCACGCGGCGCTCGGGTGTCACATGGCGAACGAGTCGTATTTTCGAGGGGGATCCGTCACCTGGGACGAGGCCTCGAAGACGATCAAGGGCTAAGCAGCGCTTCGATCTGCTCGAGTTGAGTCCGACGCGGTTCGGCCCATTCGGCCGAGGAGATAGCCAGCGCCGAACATGACCGCTCCGCCGACGATAGACCCAACCGCCAGCGTCGTCATCGCCGGCAACTCGGCGCGCACATTGTCATGCCTCGCGAATAGTGCGAGGACGACGATCACCGTGCCGAACGCCATGAAAATTCCGCCGATACCCATCAAGGCCGCAGCCAATCCTGAACGCATCGATACCCTCTGTTGTAAGCGCCTGACCTAGGTGCTAATCGTAGTCGCTACGCGTGTATCCCGTAAGCCGCAGCGCGCCGGAGTCTGACATCGAGATTGAGAGTGTCAGGCGCGACCTTGCCCGTGGTCTCGCATAAATGCAGCGAGGCTTTTGGCCGCCTGTGCTCGGACACGATTCTTCACGAAGCCCGACCAACCAAGCAGCCGCCCCGTCGGCCCGAGCGCCTGAGATGCCCACGCCCAGAAATCGAAGCTGTCGCGGTGCCGGATGATTTTTCCGTTTCGGAACTCGAAACGGGCGTCGATCTTGTTGTGAACCGGACGCCCAGTGGCTGAGAATGTGTACCACGCTTCCCAGTGCGCGCGACCGACCGAGTCGTCCGCCTCGATGTCGCGAAACTCGACCTTCAGGTCTTTGCCCCGCTCGCACAGCATCTGCCACATTCCCGATGCTCGTGCTCCCTCGAGATTCAGGAAAACCTCGTCCGAGAACTCGACTGCGGGATGGTAGCACGCGGCCATTCCACGAGCATCGCGGTTTCCAAAGCACGTGTAGAATGTTCGTATCAGCTCGGCATTATTGTGCGATGCCTTCATGTCATTGGCCGCGATTCGCAGGCGGGGCTGGTTTGCCTGCGTCGACGTCCTTTTCCCACGCGTCGAGCGCCGCGTCCAGCTTGCGCACGAGGTCGGGATGCTCCGCCGTCAGATCGTGCCGCTCACCGGGATCGGTGGAGACATCGAACAGATAGAAGTCTCCGCCGTCCTCCATGAGCTTCCAGCGTCCCGAGCGCACTGCTCGCTGAAGCACCGGGCGCAGTCTCCGCCAGTAGATCTCTCGTTCCACGGTTGGCGACTTCCCGCTCAGACTTGGCAGAAGATTGACGCCGTCCGGCCGATACGTGGCTGGCGCTGCGGAACCGGTGGCGGCGAGTATCGACGCTGTCAAATCCATGGTCATCGCGACTTGAGCCGAGCTCTTGTTGGCCGGCAAGTGTCCCGGCCACCGAAGAATCAGGGGAACGCGGATTCCGCCCTCCCACAATGTGCTCTTTCGATTCGTCAGCGGCGCGTTCCGGGAAAGCCACTCGCCGCCGTTGTCGTTCGTGAAGATGACCAATGTGTTTTTTGTCAGGCCTCGTCTGTCGAGCTCGGCCAAAACTTTTCCCACGCCCTCATCGGCGCGCTCGAGCATGCGAACGTAATCGCGCCGTGTGGCGGGGACAGCATCGTCCGGCCCTTGATACAATCCCTCGCCACGGGCTCCCGCACCGGCCGGTCGAGGCACGCGGTGCTGCGCAGACGCCGGCATGTCGGGTGGCTCGAACGGCCAATGAACCGCGTTGTAGGCGACCTCGAGAAAGAACGGGCCGGTCGAATGGCGATCCACGAAGCCGACAGCACGTCGCGTGATCTCGTCGGTGAGATAAGCAGGAGTTTCAACGGGCGTGGTATTTTCGTAGAGATCCGACCTGCCGTCGCCGCGCCGGTGTGTGTAGTAGTCGACCGCACCGCCCAGGAATCCGAAGAATTCGTCGAAGCCGTGCACCAACGGACCGAATTCCGGTCTGTCGCCAAGGTGCCATTTGCCTATGAGCCCGGTTGCGTAGCCATTCTTTTTTAGCAGTGCGGGCAAGGATGTCCCCGTTGCAGCTAGACCGCGCGCGGAATCACCGGGCGCGGCACCGAGCGGCCATTCAATGCCATAGCGCTGCTGGTACCGACCGCTGATGAAACCGGCTCTCGTCGGCGAGCAGTTGGATGCGTTGGCGTAAGCATTCGTCAGACGGATTCCTTCGCGCGCCAACCTGTCGAGATTGGGAGTCTTCGCGTCCTTTACGCCGTAACTGCCGATGTCTCCATAGCCAATGTCGTCCATGAGAATGAGGACGACGTTTGGTCTGGAATTAGTTTGTGCGACGGATTGCGCCGTGACGCGCGAGCCCATCGAACCAACAGCCAGAACTATTGCCAGCAGTCGCATCAAGTTTCGAAGTGGCATGAGCCGCTCTTCCATGTTGTGATCCGGTAATATGGCCGTTGCCTGGCTTGCGGTGCACATCCGGCTGTTCGCGTTTCTCTTGTCGCACTCACCGTCCTTGGCTACCATTTAGCCAGAGCCGCGAGGGCGGCCGACGGTCCGCGTAAAGGGTTCAACCCACCCCCTGTCGGTCTCACATGGCCTTCTATTCCTCGCGCATACCGCGGACGTCGAGCGGCGCGAAAGGGACTGCACCCTTTCCAGGGAAGAAGGTGCCCGGTGACAGAGGATGACGCTCACGCTCTGGATCGATGCCGACGCTGCCCCACAACCGGTGAAGGAGATCTGTCTCCGCGCATCGGAGCGCCTCAAACTCCCGACTGTGCTCGTGGCAAACCAGAGACTCCAGCTTCCGCCAGGATACGCGCACGTGTCGGCTGTGCGCGTCGACGGCGGCGCCGACGTCGCGGACCGCTACATCGTTGAGCACGCCGCGGCGGGCGATGTTGCCGTTACGGCCGACATCCCGCTCGCCGCGCTCCTTGTGCCCAAGGGAGTCGTCGTCCTCGACCCTCGCGGCGAGGAGTACACGGCGGAAATCATCGGCGAGCGACTATCCGTGCGGAATTTCATGGACGCACTGCGGACGTCGGGCGTCGAGACCGGTGGGCACTCGGCCTACGGACCTCGCGAGAAGCAGGCGTTCGCAAATGCGTTGGATCGAGCTCTGACGCGCGCGATACGCAGCGCGGGACATCGCGCGCCCTAAGCGGACAAATCGAATGCTTAAGCGGGGGCGGCTATCGAGTCAGGCCTGAGAACCAAAGGGTTCGTAGCACGCAAAAAGATTCCCGTTCTTGAAGGTCCGCGTCTTCGTCCGCTTCAACTTCAGCTTGTCTCTGAGGCCCTCGAACAACGTTCTGCCTTTGCCGAGGACGATGGGAGTCACCACCAGCTGGTACTCATCGATCAGGCCTTCCTGCGCCAGTTGTGACACGATGGTGCCGCTCCCCAGGATCACCATGCCATCTCCGGGCTCTTTTTTCATCCGTCGTATTTCGCCCGGGAGATCGCTCTTTACCAGCTTCGTGTTGTTCCACGTTG
>JADGQU010000255.1 GCA_017881545.1 Gemmatimonadaceae bacterium | reverse complement strand
TTGCGACTGAGGTAAATCGGTAGCTGGTCGCGCTCGAGCACGACCAGCTGACCGGGTAACTTGCCGGCGGCGATGGCGTCGAGCAGCACTAGGCGTTCCGCATCCTCTACGAGCGGGAGGAGGGACATTCCCCAGGTGCCGCCGTCGGCGAGCTCGACGTTATCCAGCGTCCACTCGTCGCGAAGCCGCGCGAGCGCCACGAGGCCGAAGCCATCATCGCCCATCAGTGGATTCCCGAGACCGATCACCGCGGTGCCGCTCATGGCTCCTTCGTCGGCACTGGGTACTCGGCCGTCGGCCACTTACGCGCCGGCACGTGGTTGATGTCGTAGTCCTCGTAGCGATCGTCAGTGGAGATGTAGCGGCCGCCGGTGATGATTGACGACACCCCGCCTGCGCGCTCGATGTAGTCGGAGCGGATCGCGAAGTAGATGTGCAACATCGCGAAGATGATGAAGCCCCAGGTGAGCACATGGTGAAGGAGCCGCACGTGTTGGAGCCCGCCGAGCAGCGGCGGAACCCACCCGAACGCGCGGAAAATGAGCCCACCCGGATTCGACTGCCCATACAATGTGAACCCGGTCACGACCATCGCTACCGTCAGGAAGTAGACGCCCGTGTACGAGTACTGCTGCAGTGGATTGTGTCCAACGAAGTTCGGCTGCTTGTCGGGACGCATGGTCGCGTACGCGATCCCCGTTCGCACGAAGTTGCGCAAGTTCTTCGGCGTCACGGGGAAGAGCGCCGGCAATCGCTCGAATTGGTTGCCGGCGAAGAGCCAGTAAAAGCGCACGATGCCGGTCATCACGAGCACGGCTGCCGCGGTGAAATGGATGAAGCGCACGCGGCCCATGAGGAAATGGGCACTCGCCTCACCCGAGGTCATGAAATACGGGCGACCGATGTAGAACCCCGTCACGATCAGCAGGGCGATGCATATTGCCGCGATCCAGTGCATGGCACGAATCGGCGCGCCCCACAGGTAGACCCACGTGAAGTTGCCGCGCGCGCGAGAGAAGGCGCGACCGAGGCCGAACCTCGTGATGTGGCGCCCTCCCGTCGCTGCTCCCCCGGGGCCCGTCATTGCACCTTCACCTCCACGACCTCCCTGCCCTCGGCGTCGAGAACGTGCACGCCGCACGCCATGCACGGATCGAAGGAGTGGACGGTCCGAAGGATCTCGAGCGGTCGTTCAGGGTCCACGAGCGGGTGGTTGTCCTGGAGCGAAGCCTCATACGGACCCGGCTGTCCCTCCGCGTCACGCGGCGAACAGTTCCACGTCGACGGCACGACGCACTGATAGCGGGCGATCTGGCCTGACTCGATTTGCACCCAGTGGCCAAGCGCGCCGCGCGGCGCGTCGAGATATCCGTAACCTTCGGCTTTCGCCGGCCACGACGACGGTTCCCATTTGTCTTTTGTGAACGTCGCGACATCGCCGTTGCGAATGCGGCCGTTCAGTTCTCCGAGCCACTGCTCCATCTTGCGCGCGAGCAGCACGGTTTCGATACCGCGCGCGGCGGTCCGTCCCAGCGTCGAGAACAGGACCTCCGGACCGACCTTGAGCTTGCCGAGGGCCTCGAGCACCAGCTCGCGCACATCATGATGGCCGCTCGCAAACGCGACGAGCATCCGGGCAAGCGGACCCACCTGCATCGGCCGTCCGTCGTATCGTGGCGACTTCATCCACGTGTACTTGGTCTCGTCCTGCAGGTACGTCCACGGCGTCTTGGGGCCGGTGTATTTCGGCTTCGTTTCCCCTTCGTACGGATGAAGCCCCACGGCATCTCCCTTTTCATATTCGTACCAGGAGCTGTGGATGTACTCGCGAACTTTCGCCTGGTCGTACTCGTGGACCTTAGTGAGGTCCTTGTCGAGGATGATCCCGCGCGGAAAGTAGAGCGTGTCCAGGTCCCGCACGTCACCCTCGGGAAACTCCCCGCAGGCGAGGAAGTTGGGCACGCCACCGCCAATCGCGCCCCATTCCTTATAGAAGCCGGCGATGGCGACGAGGTCTGGCCAGTACACCTGCTCGACGAAGGCCCGCGCCCGCGTAATCATGCCGGTGAGGTCAGTGATCCTCTCGGCGTTGATCGTCGATGCATTGTCGATGTTGATCGCCGACGCCATGCCGCCCACCAGAAAGTTCGGGTGCGGGTTCTTGCCGCCGAACACGGTGTGGAGGCGAATCACGTCGCGTTGCCAGTCGAGCGCCTCGAGGTAGTGCGACACCGCGAGCAGGTTGACCTCGGGTGGCAGCTTGTACTCCGGGTGGCCCCAGTAGCCGTTCGTGAAGATGCCGAGCTGACCCGTGCCGACGAACTTCTTGAGGCGGACCTGCACGGCCCGCAGCTCCGCCTCGCCATTGTTCGGCCACGGCGACAGGGATTGCCCGATCTTCGCCGCCGCGGCAGGATCGGCCGAGAGCGCGCTCACCACGTCTACCCAGTCGAGCGCGTGCAAGTGGTAGAAGTGGATGACATGATCCTGGATGAACTGCATCCCGGTGACGAGGTTCCGGATTGTGTTCGCGTTCGGGGGAATCTTGATGTTCAGGGCGTCCTCCACCGCGCGGCAACTGGCCACAGCGTGAACCGCGGTGCAGACGCCGCAAATGCGCTGCGTGAATGCCCACGCGTCGCGCGGATCGCGCCCCTGCATGATGATCTCGATGCCGCGAAACTGCGTCGACGACGCCCACGCCTTGGCGATCTTCCCGTTCTCGGACTGCGCCTCGATGCGAAGGTGGCCCTCGATGCGGGTGATCGGATCTACGACAACCTTGGTTCTAGCCATCGTCATTCTCCGTTTCGGTCCCGGTCTCCGGCACCTGGTGGGTCGCCTTGCGGCGCCTGATCTGCGTGAACACGGTGGCGGCTGCATGCGTCGCGATGCCGGCGGCTGCGCCGATGGCGAGCGCGGCACCGATCGTGTCCACGCGCTGCTCCACTGGGAATCCGCCCACATTCGGGAGGCGCCCGTAGAAGGGCGTCATCGTGTCCCAGAACCCCGGCTCGGTGCAGCCGATGCAGGGATGGCCGGCGCCGATGGGCCAGCTCGTGCGCGTATTCCATTGGAAGATCGGGCACGGCGAGAACGTCTCAGGGCCTTTGCACCCCACGGAATACAGGCACCATCCCTTGCGTGCGGACTCGTCGTCGAACGACTCGACGAACTGTCCCGCGTCGAAGTGTGCGCGGCGCGAGCACTGGTCGTGGATGCGCTTGCCGTAGGCGAAGAGAGGCCGCCCCTCGCGATCCACGGACGGCAGGCGCCCGAACGTCAGGTAGTGCACGACGGTCGCGGTGACCACATCCCCGATGGGTGGACAGCCCGCGATGTTCACGATTGGTCGGTTCTTGATGATGTCACGCACGCCTACCGCGCCCGTCGGGTTGGGACGCGCCGCCTGCACGCTCCCCCAGTGAGCGCACGCGCCGACGGCAAGGATCGCGGCGGCGCCCTCAGCCGCTTCCTTCACCAGATCTTCGGCGGTGCGCCCACCTACGACGGTGTAGATGCCGCCCTCCTTCCTGGGGATCGACCCGGTGACGATGAGCACGTACTTCCCCTTGTTGGCCGCCATCGCACTCTGCTTGGCCCGCTCGACAGCCGCACCGGCCCCTGCCATGAGCGTATGGTTGTAGTCGAGCGAGATGACGTCGAGGAGAAGGTCACCGATGGTCGGGTCGGCGGTGCGGAGCACGCTCTCGACGCAGCCGGTACACTCCTGCAGCTGAAGCCAGATCACGCTCGGCCGCTTCACCGATTCGAGCGCCTTGGCGATGCGCGGGCCGGCGGCGATGCCGAGACCAAGTGCGACAGCGGTCTCGCCGCAGAACTTCAGGAAATCGCGGCGCGAGACACCGCGCGACTCGAAATGCTGGCCTAGGGTTTCGCCTTCGGTCCAAGCGTACGCAGAGGGAGTAATCATCGGAGCCTCGTGATGGCGTACGTCATCGTACAAAGCGGCGGGCAACGCCACTGTCAGGGAAAAGAGGATTGTCCGTAGAGGTTACCCGCACTCCGCGAATCGCCGTGAATCCGGAGTAAACTGCTCCCCTAACAGATGCGGGGGAGCTGGTCACCGGGCAGGAGGTCAACGATGCGGGTACCGCCGAGCGACGTGCGCAGTGCCACCACGCCCGGGTGTCCTGCGATGACGCGGCCGATCTGGAGCGCCCCTAAGCCAAGTGGGTGCGCCCGCAGCGCCGCCAGCACACGCTCGGCATCGGCGGCAGGGACGAAGGCGAGCAGGATGCCCTCATTCGCTACATAAAGGGGGTCGAGCCCGAGCACTTCGCACGCGGCGCGCACGTCGTCCGGCACGGGAAGCACAGTCTCGTCGATTTCGACACCGACCCCGGATGCCGCGGCGATCTCATTGAGCGCGCTCGCCACCCCGCCG
>JADGQU010000043.1 GCA_017881545.1 Gemmatimonadaceae bacterium | reverse complement strand
GTTGCTATTCCCGTGGCGTTCGCGCGGGTGGGCAGTGAGAATCTCACTGCTTGCGACGGGTGCGGCCCAGGCTACGGGTTGACGGACTCGCCGGGCTTGGGAGGAGTCATCTTGCCGCGCGCCGGGACGAGAGCGGCCTTGTCCAGCAGCGTGCGCAGCTCCTTGTCGGGAATCTTGTCCCAGGCGTCCGGGAAGTGGGCGAGGCGCCGGCGCTCGTTCGGCGATTCGAAGCAGAGCCACCCCTCGGCGTAGTCGCCGAGGTAATCCTCCGCCGCCGTCCTCGGGTGGATCGAGGCGTGGCTGACCGGCCAGACTTTCCACTTCACGTTGTTCTCGTCGACAAAATCGCGCACTGCCATGATCTCGTTCCTCTCAGAATCTCGCTGTTGATCTCTGCAATGCGAAAAGCGTACGGGTCCGCCGGAGATGTCGAATGCGCCAGCTGGCGCAAACGGATAGTGGCTGAGAATCGCCCGTACCGTCAAGAGCGATATGGCGATGGAAAGAATTTTTCCGCGTGATTCGAGGCAAGGGTGATAGAAAAGTGGCAGTAGGGTGATACGAAATCGACATTTTTTTGAACAGACCTTTACCCGCGCTCCGGGGAACTACGAGAATAGCGCTGCGCCGCAGTTCGAGCAGAACTTCGCATCTCCCTCAGGCCTCGGGCCACACTTCTCGCACACGGGTGCGCCGCCCGCGGTGGAGACGCCGTCGCGATAGAGCGGGTAGAGGACGTAGCACAACGACGCCACTGCTAGCGCGGTGCCGAGCAGAAGCGCGGTCATGCGTCGGCGGCCGGCCACATCACGACGACGCCCCCGAGCGCCAAGAGTGCTCCACCAAGCCACACCCACCGCACCAACGGATTGAACGTCACGCGGATCTCGGCCCCGTCAGCTCCACGTACGACGGCAAGCACTACGTACACGTCCTCCGTGAACGATCCCTGGATTCCGACCTCGGTCGACGGCTCGAACGTCGGCGCTCCGCGCGAATCGAAGTGCTGTCGCTTCTCGCTGGTGATGACGCCGGAAGGCTTTCCGTCGCGCGAGACGTCGAGTGCGATCGCGGTGACTTCGCGATTCAACACGTTGTAGCGCGAGATCCCCTGGTTCAGAAAAGTCCAACCATGCCCCCACGCGTCAGTCACGGCCCTGGACTCGCCGGCGTTCAGCGTCAGGTCGAACTCGCGCTTGAATGCGAGTCCGGCGAACCCGACGATCAGCGCGACCAAGCCAAGGTAGACGATATAGCCGCCGTACCGCTGCCGGTTTCGCGCGATCAGTCGCGGCGGCGCGAACTCGGCGTGGGAGCGAAGATCGTTCAGCATCGTGGACACGAGATACGCCGTTACCACAATCGCTAACACCAGGAATACGGCGAACCCCTTCCCTATCGGCGATAACGCGAAAGAGTGAACGCTGGAGATCACCTCGCTGAGGGTGATGAACGCCCCGAAGATCGAGAGCAGAAACGCCGACACGACGAGCGTGACGTTCCACTTGCGCAGCATCCCACGTTTCTCCTGCACCGTGATCGAGTACAGGAACGCCGTATTCACCAGCCACGGCAGCAGCGACGCGTTCTCGACGGGGCCCCAGGCCCAGTATCCGCCCCAGCCTGGCTCGACGTACGCCCACCACATTCCGAGCACGATTCCGACGGTATTGAAAAACCACGCGAACAGCGCCCACCGTCTCACCGCCGCGAGCCATTCAGCGTCGATACGACGCGTGAGCAGCGCTGCAATCGCGAACGCGAACGGAATCGACGTTGCGACGTAACCGAGGTAAAGGCTGGGGGGATGAATGGCCATCCCCGGACTCTGTAACTGCGGATTCAGCCCGCGCCCGTCGAGAGGAATGAAGTCGAGGCGCTCGAACGGATTGGAGCCGAAGCAGATCGCGGCGAGGAAGAAAACAAGAATGAGCGCGAGAGTGCCGGTGACGTACGGCATCAGCTCGCGATTGCGCGTGCGATTCGTCCAGAGGGCGATCGCCGAATAGATCGAGAGGATCAGCGCCCAAAAGAGTAGCGATCCCGATTGCCCGCCCCAGAACGCGGTGATCGTATAGACTATCGGAAGATTCGCGGTCGTGTACGACGCGACGTATCTGATCGAGAAGTCGTGAGTGAGTAACGCGGTCCAGAGGCCGAGCGATGCGAGCACGACCATCGCCAGCGTCGCGTAGATCGCTCTCTCGCCGCTCTCGATCAGGTCCGCTCGGCGCAGGTGACCGCCGGCGTAGGACACTGTTGCTGCCCAGGTCGCCATGAGCAGCGCAACCCAGAGGGACAGCTCTCCGACGAGGATCATTGGCGCCGTTACGGTCGAGTGCTCACGGCGAAACAATCCGATGAGAAACTTCGTGCCGGCTTCACGAGATGAATATAGGCACAGGATTGACTATGGATGAAGCCGGACCTTTTGCATAGAATGGCTAACCCAACACGGAGAAGAAATTGCGAATCGCTAGAGTGCTCTGGATAGCGACTTTGGTGGTGGCTTCCCCGCTGTCAGCGCAGAACGCCCCCGCGCCTGACTGGCCGGTAGCCGAGGGCTCACGTGTGAGGATCCGCTCGCTGATGCTGGGCGATTGGGGCCCATATCGCGGAGCTATGTATGCGACCGGTAGCGTGGTCGCGGCAACACCGGACGCACTCACCTTTCGCGCGGACGGAGATTCGACTACGACTATTGTCTTCCCCATTCGGCGCATCCTTCAGCTCGAGATCGCGCGGGGGACGCACGACGACAAGAAGTACGCTGCGTTGGCGGGAGCCCTGGGCGGGTTCGTGGCTGGGGCGACGATCGCCGGCCTGACGCATAGGTCCTGCGCGGACATTGGCTGCCCTGATGGCATGTACCGCGAGGCCGACGCCACCACCGGTGGTTTGCTTGGCGCGATTGCAGGAGCAGCCATCGGTGCATGGATGGGAAGGCGCCCGGTTGACACCTGGGTGCAGGTCAAGATACCGAAACGCTAGAGCGACTTCAGGTATTGAACGAGATCCGCCTTCTGTTGCGCGGTCAGATTGAGCGCCTTTTTGGTGTTGTAGACGTCGACCACTGCGTCGAGAGTCGTCGCGACACCATTGTGGAAGTAGGGCGCGTGCTGCCACAGGCCGCGCAACGGCGTCGTCCGGTACATCTTGGTCGCGCTCCGCGAGGCGAAGCTCGGACCGGTGGGCTCGGGTTCGCTCACGACCTCCGTTGAAGAGTGAAGCTTGCCGGGCGCGTCCGTGAAGTGATCTCCGCCGTGACAGGACGCGCAATTACCAGCGCCATCGAACACAGTTTTTCCGCGCGCCGCGGCGGCAGCGTCGAACGTGCCGACTGGCGCTGACGGACTCTGAATGCTCAACTGGTACGCTTGCAACGCCGCAAGTTTCGCCAACACCATATCCGGCGGATTCTGCACGTTTTCAGGCGGCGTTGCGCGCGCTTCGACCCACGACCCATGACCGTGCATCTGGGTCACCGCGACGTAGCGATTCCAGTACGCCACGTCGGGCCCGTCGCCGGTATAGGTGACGCTGTTGACGCCCTTGAGTCCGTACGCGGGCGGAATCACCGACGGTCCGTTCAGGCCGTCGAAGTTGAAGCGCGCGTCGTACTTCCCCTTCCCCCACGAGTTGTAGACCGCTTTCTGCGCCGGCGTCAACGCGCTCGAGAGCGCGATGATCGCGCCCGGATTTAGATCGTGGTTCGGCCAACCATCCAGCCGCTTGCCGATTCCCGGCGCGAACGAGTTGTCGACCGTCGAGTGGCAGAGCGCGCAGGTAATGCCCACGCGCGTGAGCACGTCCTGGCCGTTGACGCTCGTCACCGTTCCTTTCAGCCCGACGACGGCGTTGAGCTTGAGCAGCGCCACCGTGGTCGCCGGGCTGGTGAGGCTGATCGATCCGTTCTGAACGCCCGCCACCACGGCCGGCGGCAGCGAGTCGGTGTCGACCTTGAGACCCACAGACAGTGCGGTGGTCGGATCGACAGCGGCGCGTATCACCTCGTGCATTCGCAGCGTGTCGGTCCAGAAGGTCTCGTCGCCGAACGTGTCAAAGCGGAAGATGTCTTTCCCGCGGGCGATCACTGCCGGGTCGTCGGGCGACAATCCGACCGATTGGTTACACGCGACCCCGATGGCCACTACGCTGCACGAGACGAGCACGGTGGTCATCACAACGGACCGGGCGTGAGAGCTGAGCTTTAAGATCCTGTGTCGCACGTAGCCTCCATCTGGGTGGACGTCTTCAGATGGAGGATAACAGGATATGTCAAAGATTTCTTGGACTAACCGGCGAATGACTGCTCTGGAGCGGTAGACGGCTTGTCATCGGCGCCTGACATGCCCATTGCGCTGCATGCACCTTCCCTGGTGAGCGGTGCGTCGCACAGAATCCCCCTGGTGTTTGATCTGCCGGAGCTGAAGTTGATCGCGGACTCGGCTCCTGACCCGGAGCTTGCAGAGCCGGTTCGCCGGCTGCCCTACCTTATAGTATGCGACAAGAGAACCACGCCCGCACCCGCGCCAAGCGCGTCCCAGCTGAGATCCTTGACGCTGAAGTGGTTTTTCGGATTCCGGGAATCGTGGATCTCGCGGCCGACGCCAAACGCCGCCGTGACTGCGATCGCGCCCGTCATCGCCGAACGGTGATTTACGCGCGCAGCCTGTAGCGCGCTGTACGACACGCTCTCGATGAACGCCGACATGAAGAAGTGCTTGATCTTGTCGATTCCGAACCAGCTGTCGCGCACGACCGCCGTCTGGGCGTAGACGAAATTGACGGCCAGGCACACACTCAGAAGCTGATTCATTTCCCACGCCTGCCAGCAGGTTTCTTTCGGGCCCCGCCCAACTTGTGGCCGCTTCGCGGGCTCGACTTCGACTTTGCGCTCCCCTTCGCCTTTGCGCTCCCCTTCGCCTTTGCGTTGGCTTTGGCTGACGCCCGTTTGTTCCCGGTTCCCTTGCTTGCCGGGGACCTCGGGCGTTTTTTCGCCTTCTTCTCCTTGTCAGGGTCGCCCGTGTCGCGCGCCCAGAACAGTGCCGCCCTCATCGCGCGCTGCCAACCGCCCACCAACTCACTCGCCGATTCCCTCGGCATCACCGGCGTGAAGCGCGTGAACTGTCTCGTGCCGATGAACTCCGCCGCATCGCTCCACACTCCACCGGCGATTCCGGCGAGACCCGCGGCGCCTAGCGCCGTCGTCTCGACCATGTCGGGCCGCTCGACGGGGATGCCGAGGATGTCTGACTGGAATTGGAGCAACCAGTTGTTGGCCGACGCGCCGCCGTCGACGCGCAGCGATTCGAATTTCACACGGCCTCGCTTGGCCATCACCGCCAACATTTCCGCCGATCCATAGGCCATCGCTTCGAGCGCCGCTCTCGCAAAGTGCGCGCGGTGCGTCCCGCTGGTGAAACCCACTATCGTCCCGCGCGCCCGCGGCTCCCAGTTCGGAGCGCCGAGTCCGACCAGGGCGGGCACAAAGTAAACGCCATCGTTGGAGTCGAGTGAGCGCGCGAGCCGCTCGCTCTCCGACGCGCTTTGAAGGATGCCGAGCCCGTCGCGCAGCCACTGGATCGCGGCGCCTGCGATGAAGATGGAGGCCTCGAGTGCGTACGCTGCTCCGCCCTTTGCGTCGCACGCGACAGTCGCGAGCAACCCTTCGCCGGCGCGCGGTACCTGGTCTCCGGTGTTGAGCAGGAGAAACGCGCCAGTGCCGTAAGTATTCTTCGCCTGCCCCGCCGCGGTGCATCCCTGGCCGAAGAGCGCTGCCTGCTGATCACCCGCGACTCCAGTGATCGGAATGGACTTCCCGAAGAATGAAGTCACCGTTTTCCCGAAGTCGCCCGCCGAAGGACGCACCTCGGGCAGAATCTCCATAGGAATCTTGAAGATGTCGCACAGCTCCCTGCTCCACTTCAATCGATTGATGTCGAAGAGCAGAGTGCGCGATGCATTCGTCGGATCGGTCGCGTGGACGCGCCCGCCGGTGAGCTTCCAGATGAGCCAGGTGTCGATCGTGCCCACGAGCAGCCTGTCGTTCCGCGCGACGAAGGCGATCTCGGGCTTCCTGAGCAGCCACTCGATCTTCGTCGCCGAGAAATACGGATCCGGGCGCAGTCCCGTTCGCTCGGCTATAAACGTCGTCTTGCTTCTCAGCTCGGCGCAGCGCTCGGTGGTCCGCCTGTCCTGCCACACGATCGCGCGCGCGAGCGGCTTCCCCGTATCGCGATGCCAGGCGACGATCGTCTCCCGCTGATTGGTGATGCCCATCACGTCGGGCTTCACCCCGCTCGCGGCGATCGCATCGCGCGCCGCACGCAACGTGTGCTCGAAAATCTCGTCGGCGTCGTGCTCGACCCAACCCGGCTGCGGGTAGTGCTGGGTGATCTCCTGGTAGCCACGCCCGGCAACGCGGCCGTCAGCGGCAATTACCAGGGCCGTGGTTCCGGTCGTACCCTGATCGATGGCCAGGACGTGCTTCATCGGATTGGCACTTCGATGGAGCGAAATGACCGGTGCGTCCTCTGAGAGCAATGCTTCACTCATGATTCACGTCGTTCAGAGGCATTTACTGCAGTTCCCTCACTCATCACGAGAGCTTTTCGCCTCTCAGGAAAATATTCGTCCAGGAAGGAAATCAGCGCCTCTTCCTCGGGCGCGTAGCCAACTCCGTTCAAACCACTGGCTTTCGCGTGCGCCGGCAGCGTGATCGTCGTCCCGCTCCGCAGGTACTTCATCACCACCACCGGATGCACGTAGGACTTCCTACATATAGTAGGGGTGTTACCGAGCTCCGATGCGACGAGCCGGACGGCGGTGACGACGTTCTTCTTTCGCTCGCTCAGGCTCTTCCCCTTCCCCAGCTCGGCCAGCACCGTCGCCGCGCGAAGAGTTCCGCCCCACGTCCTGAAATCCTTCGCCGTGTAGGGAAACTGCGCGACGCTCTCGATGTAGTCGTTCACATCGTGCGAATCGATGTCCTGCCACTTTCCATCCTGCTTGTACCGGAACAGTCGCGCGCCCGGTGATTGGACCAGCGAGCTGACGAATCGCGTCAGGTCCTTAGCGACCACCACGTTCCGCTGCGTGATCGATCTCTTGCCCCTGTACTCGAACGTGACCGTGTCCCCGAGTATTGTGACGTGGGATTTACGCATCGTAGTGATGCCGAAGGTGTTGTTTTCCTTCTGGTACTTGTCGCTGCCGACGCGGAAGAACCCTTCGCCGATCAATAGAACGATGCCGGCGCAGACCTTCTCCTTCGTTTGGCCTCTGCGGCGGAAATCGCGGTGCATCTTGGCACGCAGCGCCGGCAGGTCGCGCGCCATCTGGCGGACGCGATAGTATTTCCGCAGCTCGCCCTTCTCGACCGCGCGGCGATGATACTTGTACTGCTTCCGCCCGCGCGCGTCGAAGCCCCACACCTGGATCGCGGCCCGCGGATTCGTCGAGATGTGCACGTCGCGCCACGCCGGCGGAATTCGGAGCGAATCAAAGTGCTCCAGCTCTGCCGCTTTCTTTATCGCGCTTCCACTCGGGGTTTTGTAACTGAAACCCTTCGTCTTCGAGCCTTCACGGACGATCCACTTCTGCGCCATTTATCCTGTCACCCACGACCTGATTATCTGCGTAGATTTGAGCGGACGCCGCCGCTCGACGGATGCCCGCAAATTTACCAACAATCTCATCCAGATGCCCTTCAAATTCCTGACGCTGGAAGTTGCGGACCGCGTCGCAACGCTCACCGTCAATCGCCCCGACAAGCTCAACGCGCTCAACGACGCGACCATCGCCGAGCTCGGCCACGCGATCGATGAGATCCGCGTCGACGATTCGATCGGCGGCGTCATCCTCACCGGCGCCGGACGCGCGTTCGTCGCCGGCGCCGACATCTCGGAGCTGGCGGGCCAGACCGCCGTGCTCGCGAAGGCGCGCGCTCGTGCAGGGCAGGATGTGTTCCGCAGAATCGAGACCTGCCCGAAACCCGTGATCGCGGCGGTCAACGGCTTCGCGCTGGGTGGCGGGTGCGAGCTCGCGATGGCGTGCCATATTCGCATCGCATCGGACCTCGCCAAATTCGGACAGCCCGAGAGCAAGCTCGGCATTCTGCCGGGGTACGGAGGAAGTCAGCGCCTCCCGCGCCTCGTCGGCAAGGGGCGCGCGATGCAGCTGCTCATGACGGGCGAGACGATCGATGCGGCTGAGGCGTACAGAATCGGCCTCGTCAATAAAGTGGCGCCGGCGGCAGAGCTGATGAACGTGACGAGAGAAATGATGAAGACGATTCTCGCCAACGGCCCGCTCGCTGTCGCGCTTTGCATCGAGGCGATCGAGCGCGGACTCGAGATGTCGCTCGACGAGGGGCTGATTCTCGAGGCCAATCACTTCGGCCTTCTCGCCACGACGGACGACATGCGTGAGGGAATGCGCGCCTTCCTCGAGAAGCGCGCGCCCGCGTTCAAGGGAAGGTGAGCATCATCGACGCCGCTGCCGCCGCCGCGCGTGCAACGGATGATCAGATCAAAGATCGAATCAGGCTGGACAGCATTGCCATCCGCGATTTCCGCAATCTCGAGCGCGTCGATCTCGAGCTGCCTCCCGAGGGCGCCGTCGTCGTCGGAGACAACGGTCACGGAAAGACGAATTTCCTCGAGGCTATCTACTATCTCCAGATCATGCGCTCGATTCGGGACGCGCGTGATCAGGACCTGACGCGCTTCGACACGGCGGGGTTCCACATCTCCGCGCAGGCGCACACTCCCAAGGGGCGCGACATCTCCGTCGGGTTCGACCGCAACGCCAAACGCAAGAAAGTCTTGCACGATGGGACCGAGATCCGGAGACTCAGTGACGCATTGGGCGTGCTTCCCTGCGTGATGTTCTCGCCACGCGATCTGGAGCTGGTGAGCGGCTCACCGACCGAGAGACGGCGCTACCTCGACCTGGTGCTGGCGCTCACCGACAGGAAGTACCTGCACGCGCTTCAGAATTACCGCGCGAATCTCGCGCGACGAAACGCGGCCCTCCGAAATGCAGCGCGCCGCGGATCAGCCGACGATGAGCAGCAGGTGGCTGTCTGGGAGCCGGCGTTGGCCGAGCATGGGTCGGTTTTGATCGAGGCGCGCGCGAGGTGGGTGCGCGATTCAGCGGCGGACTTTTCAGCCGTCGTGCAGCGAATGGGTGAGAAGGGTAAGTCCCATATCCGCTATGTGAGCCCGTTCGCCAACTCGGAGGCGAGACGCGATGTATTGCTCGCCGCCTTCGAGGAAAAACGCGCGCTCGATCTCAGGAGGGGGATGACGCACGTCGGCCCGCATCGCGACGATCTCGAGCTGACGCTCGACGGCCGTGACCTCCGCCTCTTCGGCTCAGCCGGCCAGCAACGCTCCGCGGCGATCGCGCTCAGGCTGCTCGAGGCCGCGACGCTGCGCGATCACTCAGGGGCGGAGCCGCTGCTACTGCTCGACGATCCGTTCGCGGAGCTGGACATCCGGCGCGCCGCCAGAATCCTCGTGATGCTCGAGGAGCGCGGACTCGGCCAGACGATCCTCGTCGTGCCGCGTGAGGCGGACATTCCGCCCGGACTCATGCGGCTCGATCGGTTACAGATCACTAGTGGGACGATAAAGCCCTGGGTCCCACGGGGAGTGGCGCCGACCATAACACAGGGCGCGCACCCTTGAAGAAAGGTCAACAGTTCCTAATGAAAGGAAGGTCAAGAGAAAACTCTTCTCGCAATTGAAAGCAGGTATGTTCCCTGAGAGACGAATTTCTGTCACTCATTCGCATCGTGTACAGTAGTGACGCCTGGAGCGGAGGCTCATAATGTCTGCATCCACCGGACCAACAAAAACCCACGACTTCAAGGCCCACATCGTCTGGGACGGCAACCTGGGCGATGGCACGTCGAGCTACAAGGGATACGGGCGCAACTACCGCGTGCAGGTAGGCGGAAAGCCGGATCTTCCCGCCAGCGCGGATCCAGTCTTTCGCGGCGATTCCGACCGCTACAATCCTGAAGATCTCTTCGTCGCATCCATCTCCGCCTGCCATCTCCTCACCTACCTCGCGCTCTGCCCGCGCGCCAAAATCAGCGTCGTTGCATACGAGGATGATGCGAGCGGCACGCTGCTTCTCAGCCCGGATGGCGGCGGGAAGTTCGAGAGCGTGACGCTGCGGCCGAAGGTGACGATCGCGGCGGGCGGAGATGCGAAGCGCGCGATGGAGCTGCACGACACCGCTCACGACCTCTGTTTCATCGCCGCGTCGGTGAGCGTTCCCGTGCATCATGAGCCACAAATAAAGGTCGCTGAGGCGGTGAGCATTCCAGCTGTCGAGTGAGCGAGCATCAACGTGATTTTTTTCCTGCTGCTCCTCGGCATCCCGGTCGCGTACCTCGTGGTCCTTGCCACGGCACTGATCAGGAAAGAGTGGCGAGGAACTGGGCTGAGCGTCCTCTTTGTCGCCATAGCGGTGATCACGGGTCTCTGGTCCATCAAACAGTCGCGATCGTCCACCGCCGCGCTCGGACTCCTCGTGATTCCGCTGATTGGCGCGCTCGCTGGATTTCTCGGCCTCGCCTTCGGCCGCTATAGAACTTCGAGCGATCGCTCGGCGAGAATCGGAGCGTGGCTCGCGCTCGCGGGCGCGGTGCTGCTCGCCGGCTTCAACATCGCGGGGGGCGAGCAGACAAACACGAAGAATCGCAGCAGAGATGACGCGCAGGCAGCATTGCTGGCGGAGATCGCGCTCCATCGAAAGCTGATCGCCGCCGGGCTCAAGGAGAATCCGGGACGCGAGCGCGAGTGGATGGACTCGAGCATCCGCGCTCACATGAACGATCGACCATTCCTCCTCGCGGCACTGCCGAGAGACTCAATCTCGCCGAAAATCCTCGATTCCCTCGCGAATTCCCCCGATCTGGGGATCGCGCTCGAAGCCGTCCGCAACCCGAACACGCTCCCCGAGACGCTCGAGCGAGTGTATCGAACGAAGTCGTATCCGGATTACTTCTTTCAGGCGCTCGCCGCTCACCGACACACGCCGCCCAATGTTCTGCGCGAGCTCTACCACCGGCCGGCGACGATCACCGGCCTCGACATCTGGTTCGCCGGGAATCCCGCCACGCCGCGCGAAATCCTCGACAAGCTCTCCCGCACCGCGAGCGACAAGAACATCATCGCGGCACTGCTGGAGAATCCAGCGCTCGATTGCGCGCTGCTCGGCCAGGTCGGCGTGAACCTGATGAAGGTGCAGCACCGCGATGCGGACGACCCGAACGTCATGCGCGTGAGCGAGCTGCTGCCGACTGTTTGCCCCCAAAAGACGCCGCTATAACTTTGCGCGCGATCTGAGATTCTGCCGGTCGGTCGGGCGAGGGTGTACTCTTAAGGCACGATGTTCGACATGCTAAAATCCCGCCGACGCGCGCGACTGCGCGCCCAGCCAGTGCCCCGCGCGTGGCGCGCGATCCTGGAGCGGAACCTTCCAGTCTTCAGCCGGCTCTCGGCCGAGGATCAAAAGGAATTGCTCGGTCACACGCAGGTATTCCTTGCCGAGAAGCACTTCGAGGGATCCGGCGGGCTCGTCCTCACCGACGAGATGCGCGTCACCATCGCCGGCCAGGCGTGCCTGCTCTTGCTCCACCGTGAGACCGACTACTATCCCGAGTTGGTTTCCATCATCGTCTACCCTTCAGGATACACGGCGCACGAGGAGCGGCACATCGGCGGCGGTATCTGGGAAGAAGGCGGCGAGGACCGACTCGGC
>JADGQU010000254.1 GCA_017881545.1 Gemmatimonadaceae bacterium | reverse complement strand
GAGCGCGGTGACTAGTTACTCAGATCTATGCCTCTGAGATCTCGGATCCCGTTCAGTTCGTAGTTACTGTCAGAGCTTGAACCTGCTCTTCGCAGCGCTCACGATCAGCTCCGCGGAACCCTGAATGCCCAACCGCTCGGTGTTTACGCTTAGATCATAGTTCTCCAAAGCGCGGCGGTCCCGCTCCCAATGCAGCCGCACCCACTGATCCCGCTGCTTGTTGGTCTCGTCCACGAGCCGCGCCGCTTCCTCGGCGCCTATTCCCTCGCGCTTCATCGTCCGCGCGATCAACGCCTTCCGCGGCGCGTAGCAGTACACGTGGAGCGTGTCCTCGCGCTCGGCCAGCATCTCCCACATGCCGCGCCCCACCACGACCACCGGGCCGCGCAAGACTGCTTCCTCGATGATGTGCCGGGTGACTTCGATCAGCTGCTCGTCGGTCGGACGCTTCGCGTCCGCGATCGGCGACATCCACTCCTGCGAGCCCATCGCCATCGCCGAAGTCAACCGCTCGACCAGCGACGGGACTCTCTCTTCACGCGCCTGCACCTCGGCCACGCTCAAACCCAATCGTGCCGCGACGGCATCGACGACCGCGTTGTCGAGCAGCGACCAACCGAGAGCTTTCGCGACGATGGCGGCGACTTCCGAGCCTCCCGACCCGTAAAGCCGCGAGACGGTGAGGATCGCCAATTGTCAGTCCTGATAGGGGCGGCGGCGCTTCTCTTCGACGGCCCGGCCGTACGTGCCCGCATCAGAGCGGGCGATTTTCTTCCGCGCGACGAGGGACTCGAGCACCAGCTCGCACCCGGCCGCAACGACGGGGAGATCGTCCATCGGCGCCAGGCCAGCGGTGTTAACGACCTGCATCAGTCCAGGAACGGCGCCGAATCCTTCGATGACGGCATCGACTGGAACATCATCGGTCACCTGGAGCGCGCCACCAACGTCGAACCACATGATGATCTCGTCGGTGTTGAGGCCACCGGCGCGGTCCTGATAAGTCGCATCGGCGGCGCGTCGAATCAGCTCGCGGGCGATGACGTGCCCACCGACCAGCTCGCCTTCGTACTCCAGCTCGATCTTGCCGGTTATTGCGGGCAGGGCGGCGTAGATGTCGGCGATGCGCGGGACGATGTCGCGCTCACCGGTCTGAATTGCGCGCCGCTCCGCGTTCGACACCACGTTCTCGAGAACCGAGATCGGCATGCGCTGCGAAACCCCGGACCGCTTGTCGATGCGTTTGTCGCTCCGCGCCTCGAACGCGACGCGCTCGATCACCTCGGCGATGAAATCCGGAATACGCACTCTGCCCGCGCCGCGCGCGGTCCACGCTTCCTGATTGGTGATCGCGATGCCGAGCTCGACGGTTTCGGGGTAGTGCGTCGTCACCTCGCTGCCAATGCGATCCTTGAGCGGTGTGATGATCTTGCCGCGGGCGGTGTAATCCTCGGGATTCGCGGTGAAGCAGATCATGACATCGAGCGGCAGCCGCACCGGATATCCTTTGATCTGGACGTCGCCTTCCTGCATGATGTTGAAGAGACTGACCTGGACTTTTCCCGCCAGATCGGGGAGCTCGTTCAGCGCGAAGATTCCACGATTCGCCCTCGGCAGCATCCCGTAGTGCATCGTGAGCTCGTCGCCGAGGATGTGACCTCCGCGCGCGGCCTTGATGGGATCGAGATCGCCGATGATATCTGCCACGGTGACGTCGGGCGTCGCGAGCTTCTCGACGTAGCGCTGATCGGGATCGAGCCACGCGATCGGCGTGTCGTCTCCGGCTTCGTTGAGAAGATTCTTTCCGTACTTGGAGATCGGAGCGAACGGATTGTCGTTCACCTCGCTGCCAGCGATGATGGGCATCGCGGGGTCGAGCAGAGTCGTCAGCGAGCGGAGGATTCTCGACTTCGCCTGTCCGCGGAGGCCGAGGAGGATGAAGTTGTGGCGACTGAGAAGGGCGTTGACGATCTGCGGCATGACCGTCTCTTCGTAGCCGATCACCCCATGGAAGATGGGTTTTCGGGTAGCGAGCCTCGTGAGGAGATTCGCGCGAAGCTCATCCTTGACCGATACCTGTCTCCGCTCTTGCGAGCCGAAGGCAGAGCGCTTGAGCGCGCCAAATGTTTCCGGGTTGGCCGACACCTGATTCTCCGCGGGAAAAGCCGACTTTGAGAGTTAATCTAGCCCGTGTACGAGAGAGCGACCAGAAGCTTCTGCTCTTGACACACGTGCCAGATGAGATAAACTTTCGCGCGCGCCACAACGGGCACCGCGAACGCGGGCACGAACCGGCGACTTATCCACGTTCCTCTCAAGGAGATCGTAAATGAAGCGCCTGGCCCTTGTCGCCGCTGTTCTCGTACTTGCCGCATGCACCGCCAAAAAGGACGATGCCGCGACTGCCGACACGTCCGCTCCCGCCATGGCTCCGGCCCCGGCCGCGATGGACACCACGATGAAGATGGACTCGACCGCCAGCACCACCACGACTCCGACGGCGTCGAGCACCACGACATCGAAGACCACCACGAAGACCACCACGAAGAAGAAGAAGTAAAGCTTTTCGAGGTGATCAAAAAGGCGCCACTACACAGTGGCGCCTTTTTCGTTTTGCTCGATTTGCACGCTGCATTCTCCCCCTTCCCACTTCGCCTGCAGCGTCGTCCCCGCCGGAACCTCCCGCCTCACCATTCCCAGTGCGACACCACCGAATCGCGGCGAGAGGGCGGAGCTCCGAATGTCGCCAATCACCTTTCCGGTCTCGTCCACCAGCTCGGCGCCCTTGGGCGGTGCGGGCCTCGTGACGAACCGCAATCTGCGCAGGAAGCGATTCACGTGTCCGCGGAAATGCACGCGCGCGACGGTCTCCTGCCCGATGTAGCAGCCTTTGGTATAGGAGATGGCGCCAAGCTCGTCGAAGTTGGCTTCCTGCGGCAGTGTGGATTCATCCATGTCGGCGCCCCATTCCGGGCGACCACTCTCGATGCGGGCGATTTCCCAGGTGTCGCGGCCGCCGGCGAGAATTCCCGCCGCCTCCAGCTTGCTCCTGAGTGACGCAGCCGCCTCGCGCGGGACGAAGATCTCGAATCCGTCGAGATCGATCTCCGGAACACGGGCGATGATCACAGTCACTCCTTCGAACGGCCGGCTCAAGTGACCGTAAGGCGGGAGCGCGGCGAGATCCCTGTCGTCGACGTCCGCCACTCGCGACACGACCAGACGCGCCGAACGTCCAAAGACTCCGAAATCACCGAGCTCGGAAGTAAGGTCGTGGTAGGGCGCGATGCGCGGGTTGATGTACTTGCGCACCATCTCCTTCCATCCGGGAGCGGCGGCAGCGGAAGTGTCGATCAGAAGAGAGTCGTCGAACGCGAAGATGCGGAGATCGGCGACGATCTTTCCCTTGGGAGTGAGAGCGGCGGCGTACTGGCCCTCACCCGGTAGCAGCGCCGGGACATCGTTCGTCACCATTCCGGTGACGAGCTCCGCGGCCTTCGGTCCGGAGATGCGCATGCGGGTCCGGTCGCTCCGGTCGAAAAAGAGAGCACCGTTGTGCAGCGCGGAATACTCGTTCATTTCCGACATTACCTGCAATTAAGCACAGTGTCCACAGCGGGCGCTACTGGCCAAACGCGGCGTACGATGCGTCGAGCAGATCGACGGGATGAATGGCGCGCGCGGGGATCTCGGCGCGAATCAGGCCGGCGCCGATCTGCATCAGGCAGCCCGGATTTCCCGTCGCCACCCACGGCGCACCGGTCGCGCGGATGTTCGCGAGCTTGGGCGCGAGCACAGCGTCCGAGGTCTCGGGTTCTATGAGATTGTAGATTCCGGCGCTGCCGCAGCATTGGTCGGAATCGTGGAGCGGAACGAGCATAAGACCAGGGATTGCGGCCAGAACGGAGAGCGGCGCCTGCGTCACGCGCTGCGCGTGCTGGAGGTGGCAGGGCGCGTCGTATGTCACTCGAATGGGCAGGGGCCCGCCTTCGCGCGGGCCGGCGGCGGCGAGGAGCTCGCTCACATCTTTCACTCGCGCGCTCATGCTCGTGGCTCTCGAGTGCCACTCGGAATCATCCTTCAGGAGATGACCGTACTCCTTCATGATCGCTCCGCAGCCGGCGGCATTGACCGCAACGAACTCGGCGCCCGATCGCTCGAACGCGGCGATGTTGCGTCGCGCGAGGGAGCGGGCAGTCTCCAGATCGCCGGCGTGCGCGTGGAGTGCGCCGCAGCAGCCCTGGCCGGGAGCAGCGGCAATCGCGTAACCGTTCACCGCGAGGACGCGCCTGGTGGCGCGGTTCGTCTCGCTGAAGAGGCCGTCCATCACGCAGCCGCGTAGCGTGGCTACGCGGCCTCGCTCGCCCCGCGTCACGGGCTCGTAGCGCGAGCGCTCGATGGAGCGACCGGTGGATGCGAGCATTGCCATCGCGAA
>JADGQU010000253.1 GCA_017881545.1 Gemmatimonadaceae bacterium | reverse complement strand
GGTCCCTTCGAGCCGTCCGGAGTGATCGCCACCTCGCGGCCCGCCTGAAGCTCCCGGATAACTGAAATCAGCGCGCGGTCGGCTCCTCGCGTCGTGGAACCCCGGACGAGCGCGTAACCGAGCGACTCCGCGGCGCGTGCGACGAGCTCTCCGTCCCGATGCTCGCTGATGAGAAGGACCACGCCCTCATTGCGGTGGTGCCAGAGAAGCGGCAACAGCTGTCCATGCCAGAGGGAGAAAATGAAATTCTTTTTCGCGGCACGGAGGCCATCAATTGCCGGCGCGTTCACGATGCGAAATCGCCAGGTGCGCGCCAGCGCCCTAAGAGCGCCCGTCCCCAGCAGCAGCTCCGCCCGCGACCGCCACGAAAATGATTCGCCGTCGTCGCTCATCCGCGTGGGCCCGCGAGGTCGCTGGCCATTTTCGCAACGCGGTCCGCCGCGCCGGGCTGGCCAAGTTTCGAGCGCACTTCGGCCAACCCCCGCAGAACTTCCTCGCGCGGCTGACCATCTTCGAGAAGCGCCTCCAGCGCGTCGACCATCGTCGACGGGACGATATCGTCCTGGATGAATTCGCGCACGAGCTCTCGGCCGGCGACCACGTTCACGAGACCGATGTTCGGCACCTTCACGAATCTCCGCGCGAGCGCGTAGTTGATTCGTCCCGTGCGATACGCCACGATGAGCGGGCAATCCGCGATCGCGGCTTCGAGCGTCGTCGTTCCACTCTTGCAAAGAGCTATGTCAGCTGCGCGCAGGACGCTCAACGACGCCGAGTGCACCAGCCGGAATGGACAGCGAGCGGAATCGAGAGTGACCGTGTTCGCCACGCTGACCAGCACCTCGAGCCCTGGAGTCCTCCGTTGAAGCTCCTTGCCCGTCGCCACGAAATCATCGATGAGGCGATCGATCTCCTGCTGGCGACTTCCCGGAAAGAGGGCGAGCACCGGAGCATTCAACGGCAGCCTGAGCGCTTCACGGGCCTCGACCTTGGTCGGCATGTCGACGGCGCGGTCCAGCAGCGGATGGCCGACGAAGGTCGCATCGATGCCGAAGCCCCGGAGCAGCGGCTCCTCGAACGGGAGAATGACCGCGGCTTTGGTGACGAGCTGAGCAAGCTTGGGAATGCGCCCCGCGCCCCAGGCCCAGACCTGTGGGGTGACGTAGTAGAGAACGGGCACACCGGCACGCTTCGCCGCCGCCGCAACCTTCATGTTGAAGCCGGGATAGTCGATGAGTATCACCACTGCCAGCTCACCCCGGTCCAGCATTCCTTCAATCGTGCGCAACAGCAGGAAGTGGCGAGGCACGTGCTTGAGCACGTCGAGAAAGCCCATCACGCCGAGCTGCTCGTCCCGGTGAATCAGCTGGACGCCCTGCTCCGCCAATCGTCGTCCTCCGACGGCCGCAAGAAGGAGCTCGGGCCGGATGCGTCTCAGTGCGGCCGCCACACCCGCCGCATGGAGGTCGCCGGAAGCCTCTCCGGCGACGAACAGCACCTTACGCATGGCGTTGCGTATAGCCGACCAGCGACGGGAGAGTGCGCTCGATTTCCTTCACGATCCGCAGAGCAACGCCAAGCGCCATGCGTCCTTCGTCGCCGGTCACGACCACCGGGCTTTTTCCTCTCAGCGCGGAGACGAAGCTCTCCAGCTCGAGCTTGAGTGGCTCGCCATCCGGTGCATCGAGCTTGATGCGATCGACGAATGCCAGGATGTCCGCCGGCGCCGAACGAATGGCGAGCGGGTCGATGTCGGAGCGGAGACGGAAGAATTCCCCGGTTCCCGCGCCCAGATCGAGGGACAGATACCCGCTCTGCTGAAAGATCCTGATCTTTCGCTTTCTCTCGCGCGAGATTCGGCTCGATGTGATGTTGGCGACGGCGCCCGAGTTGAACGTTACGCGGGCATTCGCGATGTCGAGCATGGGAGTGAGCACCGGAACGCCGACCGCCGATATGTCGCGCGCTTCGGAGCCGACGAGGGTGAGAAGCAGGTCGATGTCGTGGATCATCAGATCGAGCACCACGGCGACATCGGAGCCCCTCGGGCTGAACGGCGCCAATCGCTCGCTGTCGATGAACCTCGGGCTCTTCACGTGCGGAAGCGCGGCGCGTACGGCGCGGTTGAAACGCTCGATGTGCCCGATTTGCACCATCACACCTTTCTTGCGGGAGAGCTCGAGCAGAGCATCAGCCTCTTCCAGCGTGGGTGTGATCGGTTTTTCGATGAAGACGTGCTTGCCGACCTCGATGGCCGCGCTCGCGACCGAGTAGTGCGACGACGTGGGCACCACGATGACGACGGCATCGGACGCGTCGAGAAGGCCCTCGAGCGACGGGTGGCTCTTCACCTTCAATTCCTTCTCTACTTCAGCCCTGCGCTCCGGTCTCGACTCGACGAATCCGCTGAACTCGATGCCGGGAAGATCGCGCAGAATTCTTATGTGGTGGAACCCGAGGCTGCCCGCGCCGACGACGCCAACGCGTGGAGTGTTCGTCAAATCACGACCCCGCGCTCGCTCGCCTCGACGAATCGTATGAGCTCCTGCACTTCGGGCAACGGGTCCAACTCGGTTTGCGCCCGTTCGATCGCCTGCGTGATGTTGAGATCCGATCGGAACAGGAGACGGTAAGCGCGTTTCAACTCGAGTATGGCCCCCTCTTCCATTCCGCTGCGCTGCAGGCCGATGGTGTTGAGTCCATAGAGCTTCACCGGGCTTCCAACAGCTTTGAGAAAGGGAGGAATGTCCTTTGACACGCGCGACATTCCACCTATGAAGCTGTGTCTGCCGATGCGCGCGAACTGGTGCACGGCCGAGAGTCCCGAGATGATCGCTTTGTCCTCGATCGTGACGTGACCGGCGAGCTGTACGACATTCGACAGGATGACGCTGTTCCCGATCCGGCAGTCGTGCCCGATGTGAACGTAGGTCATCAACAGGCAGTTCTTGCCGACCGTAGTCTTGAACGAATGGGAAGTGCCGCGATTGACCGTCACGTACTCGCGAATGATGGTGCCGTCGTCGATCTCGACCGAAGTCTCTTCACCGGCATACTTGAGATCCTGCGGAGCTCCGCCCAGGATGCTGCCCATGCCCACTTTCACGGACCGGCCCAGCGTGACGTTGCGCTCGAGTGTCGCGCGGGGCGCGATCACGCTGCCGGCGCCAACGACGCAGCCCTCACCCACGATCGCGTACGCGCCGATCTCGACGTCCGTGGCGATCTCGGCGTCGGGCGAAATGATCGCCGTCGGGTGGATCCGCTGGCGCGTCATCGGTCGCGGACCATCGCTGCCATGTCCGCCTCAGCGACGACCTCGCCGTCCACCAGCGCGACCCCCCGCATCTTGCACACGGTCCCGCGCAGCTGAGTGATCTCCAGCTCGAAGCGGATCTGATCCCCCGGCTTCACCGGCCGCCGGAACTTCACATTGTCGAGCGACATGAAGTAGACGACTTTGCTCCCCGGTTCGCCGATCGATCCCATCAGCAGCATGCCGCCGACCTGCGCCATCGCCTCGATGATCAGCACGCCCGGCATTATCGGGTGCCCGGGGAAATGTCCCTGGAAGAAGGGCTCGTTTATGGTGACGTTTTTCAGCCCCACGATCCGCTTCTTCTCCTCGATCTCGAGAATCCGGTCCACCAGCAGGAACGGATAGCGGTGAGGCAGAACCTTCATGATGTCTTCTATCGATAACATCCCCTTCTCCTTTCGTCCGGCCTTCACCAATTCGCGAACCAGCGTCACCGTTCCGCGATGACTCGGCTTTACGGCGACGATCCTCGCGCGAATACGCGCCCCCGCCAGCGCCAGATCACCCACGCAATCCATCGCCTTGTGTCGTACGAATTCATCCGTCCAGCGCAGATCGCCGCTCAGGACGTCCGTATCGTCGAGCACCACGGCGTTGCTGAGCGAAGCACCCTTGATCAACCCCTTGGCGCGCAGAGCATCTACTTCATGAACGAAGCCAAACGTCCGCGCTCTGGACATCTCGCTCGCAAACGACTCTTGGGTGACCGTGAAGCGGCGCGACTGTTTGCCTATCAGCGGGTGCGGGAATTCGATCGTTACGTCGAGCTCCAACCGGTCGCATGGGTATGCCTCGTAGACGGAGGCGCCGTCTATTATCCGCACCGGCTCGCGCAGATCCAAAAACTCCGGCTCCCCCTCCACCGACGCAAGGCCCGCCTCTGAAAGCGCGGCAACAAAGGGCGCCGCGCTCCCATCGAGTATCGGCGGCTCCGGCCCATCCATGTCAATGGTCACATCGTCGATTCCCATTCCGGTTATCGCGGCGAGGACATGCTCCACCGTGTGGACCGCGTGCTCGCCCTTCCCGAGTTGGGTATTGCGCTCGCTGCCGCTGACTTCGCTCACGTGCGCGCGTATGCGCGGCATCCCGGGCCGGTCAGTGCGGCGAAAGTAGATCCCCTGCTTGGC
>JADGQU010000042.1 GCA_017881545.1 Gemmatimonadaceae bacterium | reverse complement strand
CCCGCCGTTCAGTTCCCGCCGTTCAGTTCCCGCCGTTCAGTTCCCGCCGTTCAGTTCCCGCCGTTCAGTTCCCGCCTGTTCAGTTGCCGTTCAGTCCAGAACCTACAGCAACCGCTTGGGAGCCGGCCTTTCAGCCTCGTCGGCCGCCGTGCGGCGGCGTTCGAGCTCCGCCGACGTCAGCCTCGACTGCGTATCCGACTCCAGCGGCGGCTGTGTCTCCGAGGTGACTTCGCGCGTCGCCTCGTTGATGTTCTTCTTGAATTCCCTGATTCCCTTTCCCATCGAGCCCGCGATCTCGGGGATCCGCTTCGCGCCAAACAGAAGCAGGATCACCACCATGATTATCAACAGCTCGGGGAACCCCAGATTGCCAAACATAGAAGACTCCTAGAAAAGCGAACGCGCTATGAGGTACGCCACGAGTACACCCAACAGGCTCAAAAGTGACACGTCCAGCGCGATTGGGCCAATGGCAAACTTCAGTATAACCAAATCAATGGGCAGCGGCCCGATGGCGGGGGTGACCCCCGTCGTAAAAAACTCTTTCGCTGCCCCAGGAGGCAGGAACCTGCGGCCCACTTGGGTCAGAAGACCGCCAGTAATGAACCCCGCCGCCAGAATGAGGGCGTGAAAGAGCCCGCTTCGCCGGCTATGGCCCCGTGGTGGTGGCATTATGAGTGTCTCTCCATGACGTAGGAAATTGACGCTGTAAGGGCCCGTCGCGCTACGGTATCCGGCAAGTCCGCGAGCGCGTCGTGGGCCTTTTCGGCGTATTCATCACCCCGTTCCCGCGCGTAGTCGAACCCGCCGTTCTCGTCCACGATACGGACGACCGAAGCGATGGCCTCGTTGCTCATCGTGTCAGTCTCGAACAGCCGCTCGACTTCCTTGCGCGATGCGGGAGACATCTCGCGGAGGGCGTGGATGAGGGGCAGCGTCACCTTGTGCTCGCGCAGATCGAGACCCGACGGCTTGCCGGTGGTTTCCATCCTTTCACGATAGTCGAGCAGGTCGTCGGCTATCTGGAACGCCATTCCGAGATTCTCCCCGAAGCTCCCGAGCGCGTCGATGTACCTTCTTGCCCCTGACAGCGCGCCGAGCTCGCACGCGGTACGCATGAGCGACGCCGTCTTCGAGCGAATGAGATCGTAGTATTCCCGCTCGGTAAATCGCAGCGGATCGGTGACCGCGAGCTGCCGCATCTCGCCGAGCGTCATCTCTGTTGACGCGCGCGTCAACGCCTGGAGCGCCTCGAGATCGCCCACCGCCACGAGGTGCGTCAGCGCGGTGGAATAAAGAAAATCTCCCATGATCACGGAGATCTGGTGGCTGAAGAGCGCGTTGACGGTCGGCATTCCGCGGCGCAGCGCCGAGTGATCGACGGCGTCGTCGTGGACGAGCGTCGCGAGGTGAATCAGCTCCAGTGCCGCGGCGAGGGTAATCGCCTTTTCCTCGGGCTTTTCGGCGACATCGCTCGAGAGCAGGAGAAGAGTCGGACGGAACAGCTTGCCGCGCATGGCGAGCAGGTGCGCGCTCACCTGGCCGACGAGCGGCATCTCGCTGGCGACAATGCGCGCCATCGCCTGCGACACTTCGTCGAGCTTGTCGCGCACCGGAAGCTGAATCGCCTGAAGTGTGACTCCACGCGGTGCAGCCACGTTTGCTCTGCCAGTGTCCTCAGCGGCGGCCGATCTCACTTCGTGGCGGCCTTCGTCATCTGCTTCAGACGCTTGCTCACGTCGCGAAAATCGATGTCGATCGCGAACACGCGCTGGTAGTATGCGGCTGCATCGCGCGCCTTTTTGCTGCCTTCGGACGCGAAGCCGAGGAGATAGAGGACGCCGATGAGATCCTCATCCTCCATGCCGGGCTCGCGCAGCGCGCGCCCGAGCACGGTGATCGCGACGTCGTGCTCGTTGCGGTCGATGAAGCACTGTCCGAGCGCTTCGTAGGCGCGGATTCGCTGCGTCGCTCCGCGCAGCGCCTTCTGGAACTCGGCGACGGCTTCGTCGATGAGGCCCATCTCCTTGTAGGCGACGCCCAGGTCGTAGTGGCTGTCGAAATCCTCGTCGTCGACGTTGGCGGCAACTCCGGCCTTGAACTTCTCGAGCATGTCGGTGAAGTCGGCCTGTTCGCCTTCGGCGCGCGTGTCGTCCTCGGCGGCCACCATGCGGGTGGAGCGCGGACCGCTTTCTTCCCGGAGCCAGTCCGCGAGATCGACGAAGTTGTCGTCGGAGCCCCGGTGCGGCGCGTTCTCCTTAGGAGTCGCGGCGCGCGGGATTTCCGTCGGTGGCGTGGGCTGGCGCGGCGCCGGTTTGGGCGAAGTTGTCTTCGGCTTGGTGCCCTGACGCATGAAAGGATTGACCGGTGCGCGCTGCGCGGGCTGCTCCTCGCGGTGGGGCGTCCCCTGCTTCTTCGGCTTCGGACGTGTCATCCGGAGCTGCTCGACGAGCTTCGGCTTGCTTGGCTTTGGCGCTGGGTGCTCGGCCTCTTGTTCTTCTTCTTTCTCTTCCTTCTCTTCCTCTTCCTCCTCTTCCTTCGGCGCTACGTGTTTCGCGATCGAAGCGGAGTCCCTCCGCGCGGGAGTCTTGTGCACGGTCCTGCCAGCTGGTGCCGGAGCGGGCGCCTCCTCCTGAACCTCGGCCTCCTCTTCTTCTTTCTCTTCCTCTTCGAGCTCGAGCGATTCGGATTCCTGCTCGTCGGCCTCGGCGGCCGGCTCGTGCGAGTGCCTCGCCTCGGTGGACGCGCCGGCACCCTTCTCGGGCGACGGGTCGTGGACGAAGTAGCGATCGTCCTCGATGACGTTGAGTCCGGCGAGCGGGTCTTCGTCGAGTGTAGGATCGCCAAGCCCGGGCTCGTCGAGAGTCAAGCCGGATTCAGACGAGATCAGTCCATCAACTCCGGGCGATGACTGGCCGGCCTCAGGATCGATCACGAAAGCGGAGAGGTCGGCGCTGGATTCCAGCCCCTCGAGGGGAGACACATCGAGATCCGCGAGCGACAGGTCGAACGCGGGCTCGAGCTCGGTGATCGAAGAGTCCGCATCGCGATCGTGGGTAGAGTCCGTTTCGAGGCCGGGGATCGGTTCCGGGTCGAAATCCAGAGTCGGTAGCGACCCCGACGTAGTCAGCTCCAAGTCGTGCAGTGGCTCGAAATCGGGAAGCGGCTCGATGTCCGGCAGGTGCTCATATTCCGGCGACGGCTGAATGTGGGGCGGAGTGGGCGGCCGCATCGGCACCTTGGGCGCGAGCGCAGTACTCTCGAAACCTTCGATCTTGGGCCGGGGCCGTACTGGTGACGCACCAAGGTCGAGGAAGACGAGGCCGCCCGCATCTCGCTTCACCGGCGTCTTGGACCGGCGCGGCTCGACTTCCGGATCGAGAGTGTGGATCCGCTGCACCGTCGCCTCCGCCTCGGCAGCTCTCCCCTCGGCGTCGAGCGATTCGTGGAGTATCTGGAGCTGCTCGATGGCTTCGGCGTTCTTTCCGGCCTTGGCGAGCTGGTCGGCGAGCATCAGGCGGATGTCGTCCTGTCCGGGACAAAGATCCGCGAACTCCTCGAGCGCCTTGAACGCATCGCTTTCGCGGCCGGCGCGATGCATCCGATCGGCGTACTCGAGGAAATTCTTTTTGGCGTCGCTGTTGAAACCCTTTTTTGCCGAGATCTTACCGAGCTTGTAGTAGATCTGGTGGCGCGCGGGGGCGTGGCGCAGAATCTTGTTGCAGAGGGCGATGGCGTTGTTGAGGTAGCCGCCCTCGGTGTATAGATCGACCGCCTGCTCGTAATAATTGACGGCCTGGTCGGTCCTGTTCAGGCGCAAGTTGAGGTCGCCTACCCGGTTGTAGACGGTTACGTCGCGATCCTCCTGCCCCTCGGTCTGTTCGATGATCTGAAGATAGACCTCGAGCGCCTTATCGTACTGCTTCTTCTGCTCGAACTCGGCAGCCTTTTTTTTCAGCTTGTCGATGTTGGACATTGAGGGCGCCGGGCAAAAATGACTTACCCGGTAGGCACGACCTCCGGGGGACGAGAATTCAAGTTACTTCCTGTTTCGTAGGGGTGACAAGGCGCGCCAGCCCTCCACGACCCGACACAAAGACGTGCGCCGTACCAGTATGGCAACTCTCGTACATCGGCGATTGCGAAGAGCGTGAGATCGGCGGCAAACCCTGTCGCGATCTGCCCGGTCTCTCTCGCAAGTCCCACCGCCGCGGCACCGTTCACCGTCGCGGCAGTAAGAGTCTCCGCCAGGCTCATCCGTAGCTGACTGACGCCAAGTGTAAGCATCAAAGGAAAGTTAACTGTTGGGGAGGTGCCGGGGTTGAAGTCGCTCGCGAGAGCGACGGCCGCTCCGGCATCGATCAGCGCGCGCGCTGGCGCCTGCTTCGCCTTCCCGAGGAAGAGCATCGTGCCCGGCAAGAGCGTAGCGACCGTGTTCGATTTCGCGAGCGCCGCGATTCCGCTCTCCGAGATTGCGGCGAGATGGTCGGCCGAGATCGCCCCGAGAGATGCGGCCAGCTCCGCCCCTCCGCACGGCTTGAGCTCGTCAGCGTGGATCTTGATGCCGAGTCCGGCTTTGCGCGACGCCCCGAGAATTTCGCGCGTCTCCTCGATGGTGAACACGCCCGGCTCGCAGAACGCGTCGGCAAAGCGGGCGATTCCCTGCTCGACCACCTTGGGCAGAAGGCTGTTGATCAGGAGATCGATGAACTCTCGACGTCGCTCTTCACTGCCACGGAATTCGTGGGGGATCTCGTGCGCGCCGAGCCAGGTAGGCACGATGCGCATCGGCAGATGATCGGCCAGGCGTCCGATCACGCGCAGCGCTTTCAGCTCGTCTTCCAGCGAGAGACCGTAGCCGCTCTTGATCTCGAGAGTAGTCGTTCCATAGGAGGCCAGCTCCTTGAGGCGCGGGACGGCGAGGGCGTAAAGCTCGTCCTCGCTGCGCCCGCGAAAGTCGCGCACCGAGGCGTGGATACCGCCGCCCCGCTTCGCGATCTCCATGTAGTCGAGGCCCTCGGCGCGCAGCTCGTGCTCCTCGAATCTCGGCTTGCCGAACACGGCGTGGGTGTGCGAATCGACCAGCCCCGGCGTGAGCACGCCGCCCTTGCAGTCGACGACCTCTGCATCCGAGTACGCGTGCTGGAGATCGCTCGCTTTACCGAGCGTCGCGATTTTTCCGTTGCTGACGGCGACGGCGGTGTTCGTCAGGATTCCGGCTTCTCGCATCTCTTTGCCCTTTCGCGCTCTTGCGGGGCCCGCGCACGTCACTACCTGCGCGGCGTTCACGAAGACGAGATCCCTCAGCATCGGGAGTACATCACCAACGACGCTGCTGCCTGCCGCCCGCTTCCCGCTGCCCGCTGCCCGCTGCCTACGACGGGACCGACCGCAGTGGCGTGAGAGAACAAGCTCTCGCTTTTGCCTGTGCCGTAATTAACCTCGAACGGTCCCTCGGCTTGAGCGGGTAGCGGATAGCGGGCAGCGGGCAGCAGGCAGCAGCGTAGTTTTGAAGTCCGTGAGTGCCTCGTTGTCTCCCCGCGATTACGCATGCTGCCCCAGCAAAGGCTTCGGCGTCGCCATAATGTCCAGCAGGCGGGAGACCCGGAGCGGAGCCTGCGCCTCGCCGCGACACGCGTAAAAGCAGGCGTTGCAGTCGATCGGCTCGTATTTCCGGAACTCGGTCCAGTGGAAATCGGTCGGAAAGTCCGGGCACCGCTTCACTCGCCCCAGCGGATCGATGTGCACGGTTCGCATTCCTGAGCGGCATGGCTCCGTGATCTCGCCGCGCACGTAGCGGGGGATTTGTTCGAGATAATAGTCGGAGTTGGTGATGACTCCGCGCGTCTTCTTCTTGAACGCGAGGATCTCCCGCATCACTTGCTCGAGCTCGCGGGTTTGGCTCCGCTCGAGGAGTCCGTCGGTGTTGCCGTTCTTGTTGTCGGTGTAGCAGCTGAAGTTGACGCCGCACCCCAACTCGCGGGCGCGTCGAACAATCGGGAGCAGCTGATCCAGATTGTCGCGCTTGATCACGGTGTTGAAGCGGATGCCGGTGATCCCGATTTCACGCATGCGTGGAATCGTGCGCATGATCTTCGCGCCCAGGCCGGGGATTCCGCGCGCCTGATCGTGCCGCTCGTCGAGAAAGTCGAGCGAGATGTTGAACTGGTTGATTCCTGCTTTCCAGAGTGAGCGCGCGCGCTCCGGCGAGAGCATCCCACCGTGGGTGAGCAGCGTCATGTACTTGAAGTTGACCGCGGCGTTGACACCCGCGACCAGATCCTCGAGATCGCGTCTCAGCGTCGGCTCGCCACCAGTGAAGGTGATGACCATCGGACTGAAGAAGCGGGCGGCATCGGCAAAGGATTTGATCTCGCTCGATTTCGCGGATGGGTCCGTCTTCCAGTAGTCGCAAAATCCGCAGTGCGCATTGCAGCGCATCGTGACCTCGAAGTTCACGAGGACCGGGCGCCGAGTTACAGTGAGGTACGCGTACTTGACCGCGAAGATCGGGACGTGCCACGGCTTGAATTCGCTTGTCAGCATTGCCGAGAGTTCGGGGTTCGGCTGAGGGGATCCAAGGGCCCCCATAGCAAGTTCATCAGTGTCCCCGTAGCAAATTCATCCCACCATCGGGAGATGCAACCCGTGCTTGCGCGCTGTCTTCACAGCCTCCTCGTACCCCGCGTCCGCATGCCGCGCAACACCGGTGCCCGGGTCGTTCGTCAGCACGCGCTCGAGGCGGACGCGCATCTCCGGCGTGCCATCGGCGACGATCACCTGCCCGGCGTGGAGCGAATTCCCGATCCCAACTCCTCCGCCATGATGGAACGACACCCACGACGCGCCGCTCGCGACATTGAGCATCGCGTTGAGCAGCGGCCAGTCGGCGACCGCGTCGGTGCCGTCGCGCATCCCTTCGGTCTCGCGGAATGGAGACGCGACGCTACCCGTATCGAGGTGATCGCGCCCGATTGCGATCGGCGCCGAGATCTCGCCGGAGGCGACGAGGTCGTTGATGGCGACGCCGAACTTCGCCCGATCGGATTGCCCGAGCCAGCAGATTCGCGCGGGTAGTCCCTGGAATTTGATTTTCTTCTGTGCGAGCGAGATCCAGCGGTGGAGATGCTGGTCGTTCGGAAATAGCTCGAGCGCGAGATCGTCGGTTCGCTTGATGTCCTTCGGATCGCCGGACAGCGCCACCCAGCGGAATGGGCCCTTCCCTTCGCAGAACAGCGGCCTGATGTACTCGGGCACGAAACCCGGAATATCGAACGCGTTGCTCAGTCCCGCGTCGAGTGCGACGGTGCGGATGTTGTTCCCGTAGTCGAAGGTGACAGCTCCGCGCTGCTGCATCGCGAGCATCGCGGTCACGTGCCTGACGACGGATTTGGTCGAGCGCAGCACGTACTCGTCGGGGTCGGCTTCCCGCATCACGAGCGCCTCCGCGAGGCTAATTCCAGCCGGCACGTAGCCATTCAGCATGTCGTGCGCACTCGTCTGGTCCGTGACGACATCCGGAGTGACTCCGCGGCGAACGATCTCGGGAAGGACGTCGGCGGCGTTGCCCAGCAGCCCGATAGAGATCGCCTCGCCCGAGCGGGTCGCCTTGGAGATGAGCTCGAGCGCTTCGTCGAGATTCCGCGCCTTGCGGTCGAGGTAGCGAGTCACGAGCCGCTTCTCGATGCGCGACTCGTCGACCTCGATGATGAGCGCCGCGGCGCCCTGCATCGTCGCCGCGAGCGGCTGCGCGCCGCCCATTCCTCCGAGTCCGGCGGTAAGAACGAAGCGGCCGCGCAGCGTTCCGGCGAAATGCTTTCGCGCGACCGAACCCAGAGTCTCGTATGTGCCCTGCACGATTCCCTGCGACCCGATGTATATCCACGAGCCGGCCGTCATCTGGCCGTACATCATCAGGCCTTTGCGCTCCAGCTCGCGGAAATGCTCCCACGTTGCCCAGCGGCCGACGAGATTGCTGTTGGCGATCAGGACGCGCGGCGCGCCGGTGTGGGTCCGAAAGACTCCGACCGGCTTCCCGCTCTGCACGAGCAGCGTCTCGTCCGCGCCGAGGTTTGTCAGCTCGCGCACGATCGCGTCGAAGCACTCCCAATTGCGCGCGGCCTTTCCCGTTCCCCCGTACACGACCAGATCCTCAGGGCGCTCGGCCACGTCCGGGTCGAGATTGTTCATCAGCAGCCGGAGCGCTGCTTCCTGGTGCCAGCCCTTGCACGAGATGGTCGTTCCTCGCGGGGCGCGGACCTCTCGACTCCCATGTCCGAAGAAATCGATCGTGCCCGGATCGAGCCCGACTTTGAGATCGGTCATGCTACTGTTCCGATGTCGGCGATTAGATCGGTCATGCTACTGTTCCAATGTTGGCGAAGCGCATCTCGGAGATAGCAGTCCGGAGCGCCGAAATGTCGGCGCTGAGCACACGGTCGCCCTCGAGTCTCGGCACGATCGCGCGAACACGCTCGTGCGCTGTGCGCACGCCCTGCCCGGGGCGCAGCGGCGCCCTGAAATCAATTCCCTGCGCTCCGCACATCAGCTCGATCGCCAGAATGTTCTCAAGATTGCGAAGAACGCGCCGCGCCTTCCACGCGGCACCCATGGCCATCGGCACGACATCTTCCTTGCTGCCGTCGGTTGGAATCGTGTCGACGCTCGCCGGGTGAGAGAGCACCTTGCACTCGCTGGCGAGGGCGGCGGCTGTGACTTGTGCCATCATGAACCCCGAGTTCACACCGGCGTCCGGCGATAGAAATGCCGGCAGTCCCTGATTGAGGTCCGGATGGACGAGCCTGTCGATCCGCCGCTCCGCCATCGTCGCCAGGTGGGTGAGCACGATCGCGAGGAAGTCGAGCGCCGCCGCGACAGCGAGTCCGTGAAAGTTTCCGCCGCCCAGCGTCTCGCCGTTCTCGAAGACGAGCGGATTGTCGGTCGCGGCGTTCAGCTCTCTCGAGACCGTCTCGTCAATGAAGTCGAGCGCGTCGAGTACAGGTCCGTGCACCTGCGGCATGCAGCGGAGCGAGTAGGGATCCTGCACCCGCGGATCACCGTGGCGATGCGACTCCCGCAGCTCACTGTCCGCCAGCAGATCGCGCAGGAGCGCCGCAGAACGGGATTGCCCTTTCTGACCACGGGCATCGTGGATTCTCTCATCGAATGCGACAGGCGTGCCGAGCAGAGCCTCGAGCGACATTGCGCCGGCGACATGAGCCGTACGCCAGAGAGCGCGCGCGTGCACGAGCGCGATGAGCGCAACAGCCGTGTGGGCCTGAGTTCCGTTGAGGAGCGTGATGCCTTCCTTCGGAGCGAGAACGACCGGCTTGGCGCCGATCTCCCGCAGAACCTTCGCGGCCGCGTCCTCCCGATCGCCCTTGATGAGAGTTCCCTCGCCGATGAGAGAGAGGGCGAGATGCGCCAGCGGCGCCAGGTCACCGCTCGCGCCCACGCTTCCCTGCTCCGGAATCGGCGGATAGACATCCGCGTTCAGCATCAGGAGAAGGAGATCGACCAGCTCGGGACGCGCGCCCGAGTAGCCCTTTGCGATCACGTTGGCGCGGAGGAGCATCATCGCCCTCACTTCGCGCTCCGGCAGGCGATCACCCACTCCCGATGCATGGCTGCGGACGACATTCACCTGGAGCGCGGCCAGTTTGTCGGGCGGGATCGCGATCTCGGAAAGTTTTCCGAAACCGGTAGTGACTCCGTACACGACTTCGTTTTTGCGGACGATGTCGTCCACGACGGCGCGCGTGCGGAGCATGCGTTCGCGCGCTTTTGGCGCGAGTCCAACGCGAAGGCGCTCGGCCGCCACCGCGTAGGCTTCATCCACGGTGAGTGTGTCCCCGTTGATGAGAAGTTTCTCGGTCATTTCTTTTTGCGAGAGGATCGCTTGGGCGAGCTACGCGGCTTCGATTTCTTCGCGGTGCGACGCGGCTTCGATTTCTTCGCGGTGCGACGCGGCTTCGGTTTCTTCGCCGCGGCCTTGGATCGAGACTGACCCTTGGGTTTCGCTGGCTTGGACGCGCCATGGCGCACCAGCTGTCGCTCAGCTGGATCCCAACGCCAGCCGATTTCGGCCGCCTTGATTTCCACTCCGCCCAGCCAACGCGTTCCCTCGTGGATGCCGTGCCAATCTTTCCTCCCCGCAAGCACTTCCCGCCCGAGCGGGGTCAGCACCAGCTCACCTTCCACGAACTCGCGCGATCTCTCCGAGGTAGGAGCGATCACCGGCGAGCCATCCTTCCAGGTGACGAGCGCGTCCTTCTTTCCGCTCAATCTCTCCAGGTACGAATAGAAGATGATGTCGCCGAGGAAGATGCTCTCCTGCCGCGCGGCGACCTCGAGGAATGCGGCGACCGGTGTCGAGTGCCCGGCATTGATCGCGGTTAGCGCTTCGCTCTCGGACCGGGAGAGCCCGTTGGCCGAGGAAGGAAACTCCTCCAGGTGGCGTCTCAACGCATTGGCGAGGTACGGAAGATCGGATGTGTTCTCGTCCAGGAGCTTCGAGATCGAAGTCGGGTCAGCCGAACCGAATGCGTTCCAGGCACGCTTCGCCAGATCGAGCTGTTCCGGAGTCACGCGCTGACGGTTGTCGTCGAGCTTCTTCAGCTCGGCTACGGACAGCGGAGGGATGTAGCCATCGACAACGATCACCGAGACCGTCTTCCCGCGCGCGGCGCCGCGCCCGAAAAAGTCGAGCAGCTGTATCAGCTGGAGCTGGTCGTAGAGATCGTCCTCGAACCAGAGCACAATCTCGTCGAAGTAGTCGAGGTGCCGGATCACCCGGTCTCGCTCCGCGAAGTCCCCGCTCACGTGCGCGAAATCGTCCCACCCCTGCTCGGAGATGAAGCGCGCGCGCTCCTTGCTCAGCTCCTCGAGCGACAGCGACGAATCAACCGGTCCTTCGTGGAGAACGTCGCGCCAGGATATGATCTTGCCTTCGACGCCGGCTTCGCTGAGAGTGCCGGCGGCGCTGTCTCCATTGGTGATGTTGAGCCGTTGGGTCAAGACGTCAGGGAGTTAATGGGCGATACGTCTGCTTGTCATAGTTGAATTTTAGATCGGGCTCGGCTGTAAGGGCAATGAAGAAGCTGAACGCGAAATTGCCGTTGGGAGCCTGAGTGAACGCAAAGATTGCCTTCCAGTCGTGCAGCTCGCGCTGAAGAGTGACCATGTGGCTTCCGAACTTCTTCGCCTGGAAGTCGTAGTTGGTGGTCCACGATCCGGCCCACTTGGGCGTCAAGTGGAAGGTCATGTTCGACTGCAGGTTGTCGCGCCCCGGTTGCCGAAAGAACGCGCCGCCGGCCGTACCAGCGATGAGCGGTACGCCGCCGTTGGCATTGGCGGATTCAAGCTGGATGCACTGTTCGTACACTATCGGGTTTACCAGATACTGGGCGCATTTGACCTTTGGATCGTTGTCGACGATGGTTGCGTTGCCGGTGGGAGGACGCTGACGGCTGGAGCTGTAAGTAAGGGTTGCCGACCAGCCCTGTGTGTCGGGAATGTTGTACTGACGGTTTCTCGACGTGATGCCCGCTACGGGCGTCGCCGCCACAGCGCTGGCCTGGGCGTCGCCACCACTCTTCTCTACTCGCTCGATCTGCGGATTCTGCTGTGGAACCACCCAGCCGAACACTCGCGTGATGGCGCCAAAGATTCCCGATTGGGAGTTGATCGTGACGCCCGCATCGATACTTTCGCGAAAAGGCTTGAACCGCGCGCTGTCGCTCAGGATGTCGCCCTGATAGAGCGAGTATCGGATCCCGCCGTGAAAGCCGGGAATTAGATCGGTCGAGAAATCGGAGCTTATCGCGTCCGTGGCGAACCCGGAGCGGTGGGTCTGTCGTGCCCGCTCGAAGTCATACGCCAGCGGACTGAAGTTCATG
>JADGQU010000041.1 GCA_017881545.1 Gemmatimonadaceae bacterium | reverse complement strand
GACCACGAACAGGAACACGACCATGATCGCGCCCGCGTACACCAGCACCTGCATCACGCCGACGAACTGCGCATCGAGCATCACGTAGAGCGCGGCGAGGCTGAACATCGTGTTGACGAGCCAGAGCGCCGCGGCAACCGGGCTCTTTCGCGTTACGAAGGTGATCGCCGATGCGAGCGCGATTACTCCGAACAGATAGAAGTGGAAGACGTAGACGAGCGAATAGTGCTGGTCCATCACTCTCCCTTGGGGTCTTCGGGATCCCACATCTCGCACACCGGGTGCGTCTGATCCATCAGGCGCTGCAGGTCGTAGACGAAGCCTTCCCTGCTGTACTCGGAGTTCTCGTAGTGGCGCCCCACGTGGATCGCCTCCTCGGGACAGACCTCCTGGCAGAATCCGCAGAAGATGCAGCGGAACTCATCAATCTCGAATACGAGCGGATAGCGATTCCCTTCCTCGTCTTCGCCCGGCACCAGCTTGATGCAGTTCGCCGGACACACCGTCGGGCAAAGGCCGCAAGCGACGCAACGCGCCTTGCCGTTCTCGGTGGTCAGCATTCTATGCGTGCCGCGCCAGCGGGGCGAGATCGGTGATTTCTCCTCGGGATACTGGATCGTCACTCTGTCGCCCACGGCGAAGAGGTGTTTGATCGTCAGCCCCATCCCCTTGAGTGCCGCCCTTACGTAGCTGACCTCGTTGACCGGCCGCTCGACCACTTTCACCGTGATTGCCATTATTTGCCTGCCTCTGCCGCGATGGGATGCCGCTTTTCCAGCTGTTTCTCCACCTGCTTGAGTCTCTCGACTTCTCTGGGATGCATTCTCCCGTAAGCGGGACTGATGATGCGCCCGCGATCGAGAATCGCGAACAGTATGATGATCATCGCGAGATTCACGCTGCCGAGTATCGCCGGGTAAATCTTTTCGCCCTGGTCGATTCCCGCCGCGCTCAGCCCGAGCATGACGGACGCGATCAGGACGATGTAAACGAGTGCGAGCGGCAGCATGAACTTCCAACCGAGAGACATCAGCTGGTCATAGCGGAAGCGCGGCACCGTCCATCGGACCCACATGAACACGAAGACGAAGAAGAGAATCTTGGCGAGGAAGATCCCGATCGAGAGCAACGACAGCCATTTGCTGTACGGGCCGATGTTGTCCCGAGCCGTGAAGGGCACGTCCCAGCCCCCGAAGAAGAGCGTCGCCATCAACGCGCTCGCCGTCACCATGTTCGCGTACTCGGCGATGAAGAACAGCGAGAATTTCATCGCGCTGTACTCCGTATGGTATCCGGCCACGAGCTCGGACTCCGCCTCGGGCAGATCGAATGGCAATCGGTTCGTCTCGGCGAACGCCGCGACCATGAAGATGAAAAAGGCGACGGTCAGATTCACCACATTCCACCCGCCCCACGCCTGCTGATTGATGATGGAGTTGAGGCTGACGTTACCGGCGAGGAGCAGCACCGGGATCGTCGACAGGCCCAGCGAGATCTCGTACGATATCATCTGAGCGCTTGACCGAAGGCCGCCGAGCAGCGCGTACTTGTTGTTCGATGACCAGCCAGCGAGGACGATGCCGTAAACTCCGAGCGAACTAATCGCCAGAATGAACAGGAACCCGACCGGCAGATCAGCGACGACCAGGTCGATCCTCCCCCAACGCGTGGGCATCGGAGCGCCAAAAGGAATAATGCACCACGTTGTCAGCGCGGGAATGAACGAGAGTATAGGAGCAAGAACGAAGAGCGGCTTGTTCACGCCCGCCGGCATCGTCTCTTCCTTCATGAAATTCTTGAGTCCGTCGGCGGCCGGCTGAAGCCATCCCTTACCAACACGGTTGGGTCCGTGACGATCCTGAATCCACGCCGAGATTTTCCGCTCGGCCAGCGTGAGCATGGCGACGCCGACCATGTAGATCCCGAAGATGATCCCGATCTTCACGAGCGTAAAGATGTAGAACACCATTCCGCTCACCGGGGGCAAATTCGGATCGGCAGCCTGGAGAAGCGCCGTGAAGCCGTGAAGCACGCTCATCTCGCGGCCACGGCGATCGGTGCCTTTGGTCCGGTCGGCGGCGCATCTACCAGCGGAAGTCCCCTGAAGCCGAGCGAGTCGTAACTCAGGCCGGCAAACGATGGGTTGGAAGTCGCGAGCTTCGCGAATACCTCGGACGGAAGGAAGAAGTTCGCCTGCTTACCCATGGCGCCGAGCAGATCGCCGAGCACGAGCCAGCTCGGACGGGTCTCGCCCGGAGCCTGCCGCGCCTGCGTGAACCGCTGCACGCGGCCGCGCAGATTGGTGACGGTGCCCTCTTCCTCGGAGAAATTCGCGATCGGCAGCACGACAGATGCCTTGCCCGCCGCCTCCGGGAGAACCGAGCTGATCACGATCACGTCGCCCGCGCGGGCGACAGCGGAGGCATCGATGCCCGCGAGATCTTCACCCGCAATCACGAGCACATCCCCTTGCCCCAGACCGCCCAGCAGATCCTTCGTCTTCTTGAAGCCGAGCTTCTCCGCGCCGTAAACGTTGGCAGCGCGCTCGCGTCGGAGCGCGAGATCCTCGACGCCAGGCAGAGGCGCCTCTTCGCCTTCGGTGACGCGGAACGTCCCGCTCCCCCCGCCTGCCTGCATCAGCTGCGTCAGGAGGAACAGCGACTCGTTCGACAGCATCGGTGAGGCTGCGATGAAGGCCTTCTTCCCGTTCAGCACGCGCGCAGCAGCTGAAATCGCGGCTTCCCAGTTGGTCGCGACGAGACCGTTCTTCCCTCGCACCATCGGATGCTCGGCACGGCTCTTCTCGTTCATCCAGCGATAGTTGAGACGTCCCCAGTCGCACATGAAGAACGCATTCACGTTCTCGTTGGGCCTCGGGCGCATGCGCACGACCTGATTCTCGCGCGTCTCCATGATCACGTTGCATCCCTGCGTGCAGTTGGGGCAGATCGACGCGGTGCGATCGAGCTCCCACGCGCGGGCCTTGTTGAGGAAGTCCTTGGAGAGGAGCGCACCAACCGGGCAAAGATCGACGACGTTCGCGGCCCAGGGATGCGTCATGTCCTTCCCCTCGAACTTTCCAATCAGGGCGCGGTCGCCGCGCTCGCTGACGTTCAGCGTCGGCTCGTGCGCGACGTCATCCATGAAGCGGACGCAGCGCGTGCACAGGATGCAGCGATTCGGAACGTAGATCACGTCGCCGCCGAAATCCTCGGCGGGGTTGAAGCGCTTGGGCTCGCGGTAGCGCGAATCGTTGCGGCCTTCCTGATAGGTGTAGTCCTGCAGCTCACACTCGCCCGACTGATCGCAGATCGGACAGTCGAGGGGATGATTGATCAGAAGCATCTCGAGCACGCCCTTGCGCGCGTCGAGGGACTTTTCCGAATGGACGCGGACGACCTGGCCCTCCGCCACCGTGGTGGCGCACGAAGGGGCGAGCTTGGGCGCCTTCTCGACTTCGACGAGGCACATGCGGCAGACGCCCGCGATCGGAAGGCCCGGATGATAGCAATAGTGCGGAATGAGAATCCCGGCGGTCTTCGCCGCCTCGAGAATCGTCGTCCCCTCGGGCACGCTGACTGAGCGTCCCTCGATGGTCAGATTAACTATTTTTGCGTCGACCATTACGCTACCGCCGCTGTCACAGGGTGAAAACGCCTGCCCTGAATCAACGCCTCGAACTCGCCGCGGAATTTCTTGATGCCAGAAACGACTGGCACCGCGCACGAATCGCTTAGAACGCAGATCGTCTTCCCCGTCATCTGCTCGGCGATGTCGAGGAGCGTGTCGAGATCTTCGATCGTTCCCTCTCCGTCCCTGATGCGCTCGACGATCTTGGTCGTCCAGGCGGTGCCCTCTCGGCACTGCGTGCACTGGCCGCAGCTCTCGTGGGCGAAGAAGCGCGCGAGGCGCGCGATCACCGTCACCATCGGCTGCGCGTCGTCGATCACGATTACGCCGCCCGAGCCAAGCATCGATCCGCCGGCGACGAAGCCCTCGTAGTCCATGAGCGTACCTTCGGCTTCTTCCATTGTCTGGATCGGAACCGATGCCCCGCCCGGAATCACAGCCTTGAACTTGCGGCCGTGCAACGGACCGCCACAGAGATCGTACAGGAATTCCTTGAACGGAAAGCCCATCACGACTTCGTAAGTGCCGGGACGCTGCACGTTGCCGCACACCGAGAAGAGCTTGGTGCCGGTGCTCTTCGGATTCGACAGCGACATCTTCTTGTACCAGTCGCCACCGTTCATGAGGATCGGGGCCGCGGCGATGAGCGTCTCGACGTTGTTGATCGTGGTCGGCTTGCCGAAGACTCCGGACACTGCCGGAAATGGCGGCTTGATCCGCGGATTTCCGCGACGGCCCTCGAGCGACTCCATGAGCGCCGTCTCTTCGCCGCAGATGTAGGCCCCGGCTCCCCTGTGCACGTGCACGTCGATCCGCTTTCCCGTCCCCATCGCGTTCTTGCCGATGATGCCGGCGGCGTAGGCTTCCTTCACCGCTTGCTCCATCCAGTGGAGCGGCTCGGTGAATTCGCCGCGAATGTAGACGTACGCAGTCTCCGCTCCGATCGCGTAGGCGCCGATCGCGCAGCCCTCGACGAGCGCGTGTGGCGTCCAACGCATCAGCTCCCGATCCTTGAACGTGCCCGGCTCGGATTCGTCGGCGTTGCAGCAGAGATAGTGGGGCTTCCCATCACCCGGCTTCATGAACGACCATTTCAGGCCAGTCGGAAATCCCGCCCCTCCCCTGCCTCGCAGGCCGGACTCCTTCACGACGTTCACGATGTCGACGGGCTGCATGCCAAGCGCTTTCTCGAGCGCCTTGTAGCCTCCGCGCTTTTTCCAGCCATCAAGCGTGCGCGCATCGGCCTCGCCAAAGTGCTTGGAGAGGACCGTCGTTTCCCTCGGATGGGGATGATGCGGATAACCCATTATGGAAGCCGTGCCAGGAGTTCGGGGACTTTTTCGGGAGTCATTGATTCGATGAACTCTTCGTTGACCATCACCGGCGTCGCGAAGCCGCAGGCGCCGAGACATTCGACTTCGATCACGGTGAAGCGGCCGTCCTGAGACGTGATGCCCAGCTCGCCCGCGTTCGTATGGCGAAGCAATGCCTTGACCACATCTTCAGCGCCGCAGATGCCGCACGGCGACGTCGTGCACACCTGGATGAAATACTTTCCCACCGGGTGCTGGTGGTACATCGTGTAGAACGTCACAACGCCCTTCACGTACGCGGGCGTGAGCTCGAGGAAGCCGGCGACTTCAACCATTCCTTCCTCGCTAACCCAGCCGCGCTCGCGCTGAACGATCCAGAGGGCGGGAAGCAGCGCCGCCATTTTCGTTGGATAGTGCGTGAGCAGCTCGTCCAGCTCGTGCTTTACAGCTCCCGTGAAAACCGGCGTGTAAGGCTCGTGCGCCGCACGGTCGTGCGATGCGTAGTCAGGAGATTCCAAACCGCCGACCAGATCAGGTGTCAACGGTCGATCTCTCCCATGACGATGTCGATGCTGGCGTTAATGGCGATGACATCCGAGAGCAGATGCCCTTCGACCATCTTGGGAATGGCGGCGAGATTCACGAACGACGGCGGACGGATTCTCCAACGAACCGGCTTGGCCGTGCCGTCGGATACCATATAGTAGCCTTTCTCTCCCTTGGGGCTCTCGACGGCGACGTACGATTCGCCGATGGGCGGACGCGGACCTTCCATCACCACCTTGAAGTGATGGATCATGGATTCCATCTCGCTCGTCGCTTTGGATTTAGGGGGGAGAATGATGCGTGGATCGTCGATGTTCACTGGACCGTCGGGCAACCGATCAGCGGCCTGCTGAAGTATGCGCAGTGATTGCCGGAGCTCTTCGAACCTCACGAGATAGCGATCGTAGACGTCGCCGTTGGTGCCGACAGGTACCTCGAAGTCGTAGGTCTCATAGTCGAGGTACGGAAAATCCTTGCGCACGTCGTAGTCGACACCGGACGCGCGCAACATTGGACCCGAGAGTCCCCAGTTGATCGCCTCATCCGGGGTCATGACGCCGAGTCCCACGGTGCGGCCTACCCAGATCGCGTTCCTGGTAAGTACGCGGTCGATCTCGTCCAGCGTGTGCGGGAAAGTGCGGATGAACTGCCTGAGCCCGTCCATCCAGCCGCTCGGAATATCGGCGGCCATTCCACCGACGCGCGTTGCGGAAGTCGTGAGCCGCGCGCCAACCCACTTCTCGATCAGACGATAGATCTCTTCGCGCCGCTGGAATGCCCAGAGAAACGGTGTGAACGCTCCGATGTCGATGCAGAAGGTGCCGAGCCACACGAGGTGCGACATGATGCGCGACAGCTCGGACGCGATCACGCGCAGGACCTTGCACCGCTCCGTGATCTCGATTCCGAACAGCCGCTCAGCGCCGAGCGCAAATGCGACGTTGTTGCCGATGGAGTTGAGATAGTCCTCGCGATCGGTCCAGCAGACTATCTGGTTGTACTGGCGGTACTCACCGATCTTCTCGAAGCCGCAGTGGAGGTAGCCGATGTGCGGAATGCACCGGACGACGGTCTCGCCATCGAGCTCCAGCACGAGGCGCAGAACGCCGTGCGTGGCCGGATGCTGCGGGCCGATGTTGATGAGCATGTGCTCACCTTCGAGGTCCGGCTCGAGACCCGGCGGCGGCTGGAGCGCGACCGCGCTTCCACCATCGTTCGTCACGAGCGGGATCCGCTGCGGACGTCCCTGCGCGTCGAGACCCGAGGTCGAGAGCTCTACTTCGACTGTGCGCTTTGACATCTACTCGCCCGTCCTCTCGCCCTTGCCCAGTCTCTCGCGCATGTCCTCTGGAAGCTCCGCGAACGCATCGGCGATCGTGAGCTCCTCCATCGAATAGCGCGCTTCCGGATTCTGGGCGAGCGCCTGGCGCAGCTGCTCGGAGCGGCTGAACCGCCCGCGCAGCGGGAAATCCTTACGGAGCGGATAGCCTTCCTTGTACTGCTCCCACATCAGAATGCGGCGGAGATCCGGATGCCCGCGAAAGCGGATTCCGAACATGTCGTAGCATTCCCGCTCGAGCCAGTCGGCCGACTTGTAGATGTCCCAGACGCTGTCGATCTCGAGCGGCATTCCTTTGGGCAGCTGCGCCTTGATGCGGAGGAAGCGGCGGTACGGCAGCGACCGCAGCTGCCACACCAGCTCGATCGGCACGTCCGCGTCGCGATACTCGACGGCGGTCACGTCGCTGAGGAAGTCGTACTGCTGCGACTGGTCGTCGTGCAGCCAGCGGATCACCTCGTGTGCCGACGCCGGCGCGACATAAACGATCGTCTCGGCCCAGATCACTTCGACGCGTTTGATCGCGGCGGAAAACTTGTCCTGGAGCGCCTTGGCCGATGGGTTCGCTTCCCCGCCGCGGTGCGGGACGTTCCGCGGCGTTGCGGGCTGCGCGCCGGACGCACTCGCTCCGGTTCTCACAACTTCGAATCGGGTCACAGTCCCGACCTTGTCTGGTTTACGGAGTTGCCGAACGGCTCGCCCAGCTCATCGATGACGGAAGGCGGGATGTAGAGCTGGCTCGAAGGATCCGGCTCCATCTCGTCCCGGATTCCGGCGTCGGAAGACCGTTCGTTCTTCACCTTTTCCTGGAGCATGCGAATCCCGTAGATGAGGCCCTCGGGGCGCGGAGGGCAGCCCGGGACATAGACATCGACGGGAATGATCGTGTCGATTCCCTGCACGACCGCGTAGTTGTCGAACATTCCGCCCGTAGACGCGCAGGCGCCCATGGAGATTGCCCACTTGGGCTGCGGCATCTGCTGCCAGATTCGGCGGATGATCGGAGCGAGCTTGAACGGAACGCGGCCGGCGCAGATGAGGACGTCCGCCTGGCGCGGCGAGAAGCTCATCCGCTCCATTCCGAAGCGCGCGAGGTCGAAGTCGCTCGCCGCGGTCGCCATGAACTCGATCGCGCAGCACGCGGTTCCGAACGGCATCGGCCACAGCGAGTTGGCGCGCGCCCAGTTGACCAGAAAGTCCATGCGCGTCGTCACCCAGCCTTCCTGCGACTCCGGCGCGTACGAGACGGTGCGGTGCTCTGGTGGAGCGGTCAATCCCATTGCAATGCTCCCTTCTTCCAGACGTAGACGAACCCGACCAGAAGGATCAGCATGAATACAAGCATCTCGCCCAGGCCGAAGAAGGAAATGTTTCCGACCGGGCAGACATCACCGACGAGCGGCACGAAGCAGGAGAGCTGCTTGAAGTAGACGGCCCACGGAATCATGAACACCGTCTCGATGTCGAAGATGATGAAGAGAATCGCGACGAGATAGAAGCGCACCGAGAATCGCTCGCGCGCGTCGCCAAGAGCAGGAACTCCGGATTCGTACGCCTGCTGCTTGACCGGGGTTGGCCGCGAGCGGATCGTGAGCGCCGAGATTCCGATGATGAGAAATGCGTTCATCACCACGAAGCCGAGCAGCAGCAGAACCGGGAAATAAGCGCGAGCCATGGCCTCTAGGACTTCGTGAAAAATTTCACTAGTGCGATTTTTGGGAATTTACCGATCGATATCTTGTAATTCAACGGCTCCCGTTCGGTAGCGGTGCCAGTGCGAAAATCGTAGATTGACGTCGAAAACGCGTGAGCGGCACGGTAACCCGCCGACGAACGCAATCCTGCTGGCCCTTCCCTCTTCCCCCTTCCCGCTTCCCTACATGTCAATTCAATCGGATCGCTGGATCACCCGCATGGCAAAGGAGCACGCGATGATCGAGCCCTTCGAGAGCAACCAGGTCAGGGCCGGCGTCATCTCGTACGGAGTGAGCTCTTACGGATACGACATGAGAGTGGCGCCCGAGTTCAAGATTTTCACGAATGTGCTGAGCTCGATCGTGGATCCCAAGAATTTCGATCCGAAATCATTCGTCGAGTTCGAGGGCGACGTCTGCATCGTTCCGCCCAACTCCTTCGCGCTCGCCCGGTCGGTGGAGTATTTCCGGATTCCGCGCAACGTCGTGACGATCACAGTCGGGAAATCCACCTACGCCCGGTGCGGAATCATCACCAACGTGACACCCTTCGAGCCGGAATGGGAGGGATTCGTGACGCTCGAGATATCGAACACGACCCCACTGCCCGCCAAGATCTACGCCAACGAGGGAATTGCTCAGGTTCTCTTCTTCAAGGGTGAAGAGGAGCCGATGGTGTCGTACAAGGACAAGAAGGGCAAATACCAGGGACAGCAAGGGGTGACGCTACCCCGCCTGTAGTAGGCTGGCCCCCGGCTTGCCGAGGCTGATATTAAGGAACAGACCGTAATCGGGAGGAAGTCAGGCTGATGCAAAATCGCGACGGCGTTCAGAAGGGCCCCCAGGACCACGCCGAGGGGCAACACGGATCAAAGACTCGTGACAAGATTATCGAGCAGCTCCACTCCGGGAACGGCACGGCAAAGAACGGCACCACGCCCGAAGCCGTTCCAGACCCCGTCCAACCTCCCAAGAGCCCCGCACATCACAACGCGGCGCACCGCCTCTTCGAGGAACGCCAGCAGCATGACGAGGCCGAGAAGAACAGCGAGAAAACCCGACTGAACCGCGAGGTCGAGCGCCGGCATCTCGACCCGACCCACATCCCGAAGATCTGAATGGCTCGACTGCATTCGGTGGCTGGCTAACCCCGGGTGAGGGCCTCATGGAAGTAGTCATCAGGCAGAATTACGACGAGATGAGCAAACTGGCGGCGCAGATGGTCGCCGAGCTGCTCAACACCAAGCCCAACGCCGTGCTCGGCATGGCGACGGGGTCCACACCGCTCGGGCTATACCAGGAGCTGGTGCGAATGTACCAGCGGGGTCAGCTCGACTTCTCACGCGTGATGACGTTCAATCTGGATGAGTACGTCGGCCTCCCCGGCAATCACCCGCAGAGTTACGCCTACTTCATGGAACAGAATTTCTTCAAGCACGTGAACGTCCAACCTCAGAACATCAACGTCCCGTCCGGCACGACCAGTAACTATCCGGCGTTCTGCGCATGGTATGAAAAACGTATCGAGGAGTGCGGCGGGATCGACCTCCAGATACTCGGCATCGGCAGTGACGGTCACATTGCGTTTAACGAGCCGACGAGCTCGCTCAGCTCGCGGACTCGTCTGAAAACGCTGTCCAGGCAGACGATCGACGACAACGCACGATTCTTCGAGCGCCGCGAAGACGTACCGGTGTATGCAATCACGATGGGAGTCGGCACGATCCTGGAGGCGCGCCAGCTGTTACTGGTCGCGAGCGGAAAATCGAAGGCGAGGGCGATTGCGCAGGCGGTGGAGGGACCGGTGACCAGCATGGTGACCGCGAGCGCGCTGCAATTGCATCGCGACGCGACCGTCTTCGCGGACGAGGACGCGGCGTCGGAGCTGACGATGCGCGACTACTACGACTTCATCTACGCGGCCAAGCCTGCGGCACCCAAGACGTAACCAGGTCGACTACGCCGCTTCGACGCGCGTCCGTCCTACCTTCTCGGCTCGTACCGCATCGCCACCGCCCCCGAGCCGAACTCCACCCGGCCCACGAGCTTCAAGTCGAGAGGCTTCGATAGCCCCGCGAACAACGTCGGCCCATGGCCCACTAGCCAGGGCTGCACGATGAACTCGTACTCATCGATCAATCCCAGCTCCGCCAACGCCATTGGGAGCTTCACCCCTCCCACGTACAGTCCCTTACCCGACTCCCGCTTGAGCTGCTGAACGGCCGTCCCCAGATCCCCGCGCACGAGCTCCGCGTTCCAATCGACCTTGTTCAGGGTGCTCGACACGACGTACTTCTTTGCCGCGTTGATCGTTCGGGCGAAGGGTTCCATCCAATCAGGCCTCGCTCCGGGCGGTGCCGGTTCCCGCCACCACTCCATCAATTCGTAGGTCACGCGCCCAAAGAGGAGGGCATCGGCCTGGGCGATGATCTCGGCCGCGTGACGATGCGTGTCTTCGTCCGGGATTATTGCACGATGATCGACGCACCCGTCCAATGTGACGTTGATGGAATACCGAAGGGGTCGCATTGCGTAAGAGTACGGCCGATGGTGTAGCGGAGCACCTATCTAGGTCCGCGTCCCTATTGTGCGTCCGCGGATGAAATCCCGGTTCATCCGGGTGATGGTGTCGATGCTGATTTCCTTCGGACACGCCTCCTGACACTCGCCGTGCAGGGTGCAGCTTCCAAAGTGCTCGAGGTCCATCTGCTCCACCATCCCCAGCGCGCGGCGGTAGCGCTCCGGCTGCCCCTGGGGCAGCAGGCCGAGATGAGTGATCTTCGCCGCGGTGAATAGCGACGCCGACGCGTTCGGGCACGCGGCGACGCACGCGCCGCACCCGATGCAGGCCGCGGCGTCCATTGCGCTGTCCACGCTTTCCTTCGGAACCTGAATCGTGTTCGCGTCCTGCGCGCCACCGGTGGGAGCCGTGATAAAGCCGCCCGCCTGAATTATCCGGTCCAGCGCCGAGCGATCGACCGTGAGATCCTTGATCACCGGAAAGGCGCGCGCGCGCCAGGGCTCGATGTAGATCGTGTCGCCGTCCTTGAAGCTCCGCATGTGGAGCTGACACGTCGCGGTTCCCTTCATCGGACCATGGGCCACACCGTTGATCATGAGACTGCACATGCCGCAGATGCCCTCGCGGCAGTCGTGATCGAATGCGATCGGCACTTCGCCGTGAAGAGTGAGCCCTTCATTTACGACATCGAGCATCTCCAGAAACGACATGTCGGGGCTGACATCGCTGGCCTTGTAGACCACCATTTTGCCCGGCGCTTTCGGGCCGGCCTGTCGCCAGACGTGGAGCGTGAGATTCATCATTTGTAGCTCCGCTGCGACAGTTTCACGTTCTCGAAGACGAGCGGCTCCTTGTTGAGAACGGGAATC